>DASZQY010000338.1:0-2194 GCA_035549395.1 Bauldia sp. | reverse complement strand
TCGGCGGCATGGATCAGGCGCAGCCGCATGCCGAAGCCGCCCATTAGGCTGAACTTGCGTTCGAGGAGCAGCAGGTCGCCGTCGGGCAGGAAGTCGGCATCGGAGATATCGAAGTCGTCGCGCCGTTTGATCATGAACGTGCCCGTCGCGGGTCCCGACAGCACGAAGCCGCGGTGATTGCCGCTGGCATCCAGCGCATGCTCGGCGATGGTCACGATGGCGCCGGCGAGAGGCCCATCCGCCGGCGCGACGGCGATCGATTCCAGGCCGAGATTGCGCGGCAGGTGGTTGACGAATTTCGGCAGGGCAATCCGCTTCGGCACGGCCGCCGCGAAATCGGGTCCGGAGAAAGCGCGGATCATCGGCGTCTGCTCGAAGGAGACCAGCGCCGTCTCGACACCGCCGATCGTGGTGATGCGCAATCCTTCGGCGTCGGTCGCGATCTTGTTCGGCGCCGGCTGGCCGTTCTCGCCCAGCATCACGCCAATCTCGGGATTGGCGAGTCCAGTCGGCGCGCCGTTCGTCTCGGTCAAGCGGCCGCGTAGCCAGAAGCCGGTGTCGGCCTCGGCGATCAGCGAGCCGTCGGTCGCGAAGTCGAGCCCCGACCAGCCGCCGAAACCGGGGTCGAGCGAGGAGAGGACGAAGCCGCCGAGAAAGGTGAGGGCGCCGAAGCGGGTCTGCGTATCATCGCCACGCGCGAAATGCGTGATCGGCGTGACGCGCACGTCGATGGCATGGAAATCATCCGCCAGCGCGGCGCCATTGGCGAGGAGCAGCGCGGCCAGTGCCGCCGCGACGGCTCTCATTGCAGCGTGCGCGAAACCCGCGTCGCGCGCCGGGGCGCGCCCGCCGCTGCCTGTTCGTCGAACAGCTCGGCGAGCTTGTCGGTCATCGCGCCGGCGAGTTCCTCGGCGTCGACGATGGTGACGGCGCGGCGATAGTAACGGGTCACGTCGTGGCCAATGCCGATCGCGATGAGCTCGACCGGCGAGCGCGTCTCGATCTCCTCGATGACATGGCGCAGGTGCCGCTCGAGGTAGTTGCCGGCGTTGACGGAAAGGGTGGAATCGTCCACCGGCGCTCCGTCCGAGATCATCATCAGGATCTTGCGCTGTTCCGAGCGCCCGACGAGGCGGCCGTGCGCCCATGCCAGCGCCTCGCCGTCGATGTTCTCCTTGAGCAGGCCCTCGCGCATCATCAGGCCGAGGTTGCGGCGCGCGCGCCGCCAGGGTGCATCGGCGGCCTTGTAGATGATGTGGCGCAGATCGTTCAGCCGGCCGGGATTAGCAGGCTTGCCGGCCTGCAGCCACGCCTCACGCGACTGCCCACCCTTCCAGGCGCGCGTCGTGAAGCCCAGGATCTCGACCTTGACGCCGCAACGTTCGAGCGTGCGGGCGAGGATGTCGGCGCACGTGGCCGCGACCGTGATCGGGCGGCCGCGCATCGAGCCGGAATTGTCGAGCAGCAGCGTCACCACGGTGTCGCGGAAATCGGTGTCGCGCTCCGCCTTGAAGGAAAGCGGGTGCATCGGGTCGATGACGACGCGCGACAGGCGGGCGACGTCGATCACGCCTTCCTCGAGGTCGAAGTCCCAGGCGCGGTTCTGCTGCGCCATCAGGCGGCGTTGCAGGCGGTTGGCGAGGCGGCCGACGGCGCTCTGCAGGTGCGCGAGCTGCTTGTCGAGATAGGCGCGCAGCCGGTCGAGCTCGGCGATGTCGCACAGCTCCTCCGCCTTCACGGTCTCGTCGAATTTCGTCGTGAACGCCTTGTAGTCCGGCATGGACGCGAGGTTCGACCAGGGCGCGTCGTTGCGGCGCGCCTCGCCGGCGTCCCGCGCCTCGGCCATGTCGTCCTGATCGGCGGCGATCTCCTCGGCGTCGGCGTCGCTGGCTTCGCCTTCGCCGGCTTCGGTCTCCTCGGCCGACGCTTCGAGCTCCTCCGGATTGGCAGCCTCGCTGCCCTCGGCGGAATCGGAGGCGCCTTCCGCCTCCTCGTTCTCGTCGCGGTTTTCCTCGCCCTCGTCGGAGTCCTCGCCGGGTTCGTTGCCGATCTCGTCGCCCATCTCGAGCTGGGTCAGGATCTCGCGCACCGCGTCGGCAAAGGCGGCCTGGTCGTCGATCGTGCCGGTCAGCCGCGAAAGGTCGCGTCCGGCCCGCTCCTCGATCCACCCACGCCAGAGATCGACCAGCTTCTT
>DASZQY010000337.1:0-3230 GCA_035549395.1 Bauldia sp. | reverse complement strand
GGCGGCGAAGGCGGGGAGCGCCATGACATTGCCGGCGATGACGCGCGCGATCGCGCCGTCGTCCGCTGCCCGCGCCTCGCCGGCTATGATCTCGTACTCGCGGCCGGCCATGAAGCGCGCCGAGGGCACCGCCTCGCCGAAAGCGTCAACGTTGGCGAGGCAGTCGCGGTCGCGGTCGAGCGCATCGAGCGACCCGCCCGGAGCGAACACGATCATCCACGTGCCCGAGGAAAGCACGGCGAACGGCTTCGACCGCGCGATGAGATGAGGCAGCAGGCTGGCGTTGGAATCGTGGCTGCCGCCGACCACGCGGCACGCCGCCGCGATGCCGGTCTCGGCCGCGAGCGGCGGCAAAAGAGTGCCCACCGTATCCCACGGCCTGACCACGGGCGGAAACAGGCGGTCCCACCCCTGCCGCCCGGCAAAGCGCGACCAGATGCCGGCACGCGGATTCCACAGGTCGGTGTGGCAGCCGCGCGATGTCGACTCGGCGACCTTGCGACCGGTCAGCCGCCATACCCAGTACTGCGGATAGGGCAGGATGGTATCCACGGCAGCGAAGGCATCCGGAAACGTCGTGCGCTGCCAGTACAACTGGCGGCCGGCGTTGAGGCCGCCCGGCAGGTTCGGCGACAGCGTCTCGGCAAAATCGCCGCGCAGGGCGTTGTACTCGGCGTCAACCGCGGAAAGGTCGTGCTCGTAGTCGAGCACCGGCAACGCCAGGCGGTCACCGGCCATCAGCGCCAGCGCGGCGCCGTGGGTAGTGACGGCAATCGCCTCGATATCCGCGTGCAGGGCAAATTCACGCAGCCCCGAGACGATCCAGCTCCACAGACGATCGACGTCGTAGTGCGGATAGGGCGGCGACCGCAGGACCGCGTTGGCCATGGTGCGAACGGCCACCGTTGCGCGGCTGGCGCGATCGACCAGCGCCAGCTTGGCGTTCGACTTGCCGACGTCGATGACGGCGATTGCCGCCTGGCGCATGGCGGGCCCCGCCGCTAATCCATGTGGAAGACGGTGACGAGCGGCACGGAAACCGGCTCGTTGTCGGGCTTCACTTCCATGATGTCGGCCATGTGCGTCCACCAGCGCTGCATCACCGGATGGCGCGGCAGGTCGTCCATCCGGTGGTCGTCGGCCCGCCACAGCACGGCGAAAAGCGTGTTGGTGCCGCGGTCGAGATGAATCGAGTAATCGGAGACGCCGGCCTCCTTGAGCAGCGCGACGAGCTCCGGCCAGATCGCGTCATGGCGGCGCTTGTATTCCGCCTCCATGCCGGGGTTCAGCTTCATCTTGAAGGCGTACTTTTGCATCTACGCCGCCCTCCGCCGGCCGAACAGGCGCGCCGTCACGATCGGCAGCGCGATGACCCCGATCAGCAGCACGCCGACGACGACCGACTGCACGATGCCCGGCACGTTGCGGAGTGCAAGGCCGAAAGTGACCAGGCCCATGACGAAGGCGGCGATGACGACGCCGGGAATGGTGCCGGAACCGCCCAGAATATTGACGCCGCCGAGGACGACCATGGTCACCGCCTGCAGCTCGTAGCCGGTGGCGATGGTCGGCCGCGTCGAGGCGATGCGCGAGGTGAGCAGGACCGAGGCGACGCCGCTCATCAGCCCGGTGAGCATGAACAGGATGAAGCGGATGCGGTCGACGCGCACGCCGGAAAACAGCGCCGCCACCGGGTTGTTGCCGATGGCGTAGATGCGGCGGCCGAAGACGGTCATGTGCAGGACGATGCCGAAGACGACGGCGAGCGCGAGGAACAGCACGAACTCGAAGGAGAACACCCACCAGACGTAGCCCTGGCCGAAGAAATCGAACCCCGGCGGATACTTCCGGTACACCTGATCGCCGAGGACGACGTAGGCGATGCCGCGATAGAGGCTCATCGTGCCGATGGTGACGACGATCGACGGCACGCGGAAGCGCGTGACGATGAAGCCGTTGAAGGCACCGGCGACGACGCCGACAGCGAGCGAGATGACGACGAGCACCGGCCAGGGCGCACCGGCGTTCGCCGCCGCACCCATGGCGGTGGACGAGAGAGCGACGATCGAGGCGACGGAAAGGTCGATCTCGCCGGCGATGATGAGCAACGCCATGGCAAACGCGATGACGCCCTGCTCGGTGAAATTATACGTCGCGTCCGACAGGCTGTAGGGGTTGAGAAAGTGCGGCGATGCCATCGCGTCGAAGATGAAGATGATGACGGCGACGACGAAGAGGATCGTCTCCCACCGCTTCCAGAAGGCGAAGCGGTTCGGGATGCGATCGGGGATGACGCGCGGCGCGACGGCGTCGGTCATGCGGCCACCGCCTCCTTGAGGATGAGGCGGCCGCTGCGGCGGTTCTCGCGCGTGGCGTTGATGACGACGGCACCAAGGATGGCGGCGCCCGAGATCGCAAGCTGCCAGAACGGCGAAACGTGGATGACCGGCAGCGCGTTCTTGACCAGCCCGAGGAAGAGCGCGCCGAGCACGGCGCCCGAAACGGTGCCTATGCCGCCGGCAATCGAGACGCCGCCGATGACGCAGGCGGCGATGACGTCGAGCTCGAAGCCACTGGCGATATCGACGTAGGCGATGGTGTAGCGCGAGGCCCACAGGTAGCCGCAGAAGCCGGCGATCGTGCCGGAGACGCAGAAGGCGATGAACTGGGTGCGGCCGACGTTGATGCCGGTGTAGACCGCGGCCGTCGGGTTGCCGCCGGTGGCGAAGAACGCCCGGCCGAGGCGCGTGACGCTGAGCAGCACGGCAAACAGAACGATGACGACGATGGCGAACCACGACATCAGCGGCAGCCCAAGGATGGCAAAGCGCGGCCAGGCAATGAACGCGGCGCTCATTTCCTTGCCGACGATCGAGGTGCCGTTCGAGGCGATGAAGGCGAGGCCGCGGTAGATCGACAACGTGCCCAGCGTCACGACGATCGGCGGGATGCGCACCAGCCAGACCATGGCGCCGTTGAAGGCGCCGAGCGCGAGGCCCAATACCGCCGCCATCAGCATGAGCAGGGGCACCGGCACGTCAGGCGCATGGGCATTGACCAGCGAGACCAGCACGCCGGTCAGCGCGATGTTGGCGCCGACCGAAAGGTCGATGCACTTGGTCAGGATCACGGTCATCTGGCCAAGCGCGACCATGATCAGGATGGCGTTGTCGTTGAACAGCGTGACGAGATTCCCCGGCGCGACGAAAGCCGGACTGACCGCGCCGATC
>DASZQY010000336.1:0-2650 GCA_035549395.1 Bauldia sp. | reverse complement strand
GCTTCGGCGCTACGTTGGAGGTCACCGAGATGCAGCCGTGGCCGCCGTGCGCCATGACGGCGAGCGCCGTCGAGTCGTCGCCGGAAAGCTGGATGAAATCGGCCCCCATCGCCTGCCGCTGCAGGCTGATGCGGTCGATCTTGCCGGTGGCGTCCTTGACGCCGACGATGTTCTTCAGCTCGAACAGCCGCGCCATCGTCTCCACGCTCATGTCGATCACCGAGCGCGGCGGAATGTTGTAGATGAAGATCGGGATGCCGACGGCATCGTTGATCGCCTTGAAGTGCTGGTAGAGCCCTTCCTGGTTGGGCTTGTTGTAGTACGGCGTGACGATCAGCAGCGCGTCCGCGCCGGCGCTCTCCGCGTACTTGGAAAGCTCGATCGCCTCGCGCGTGTTGTTGGACCCCGCGCCGGCGATTACCGGCACCTTGCCGCCCGCAACCTCGATGCAGATCTTGATCGTCCGCTTGTGCTCCTCATGGGTCAGCGTCGGGCTTTCGCCCGTCGTGCCCACCGGCACCAGCCCGTGCGTCCCCTCCTCGACCTGCCATTCGACGAAGGCGCGGAAGGCGTCCTCGTCGAGGCTGCCGTTCACCATCGGCGTCACGAGTGCCGTGATCGAACCCTTGAACATCGAAGCGGTATCCGCTGCTTTTTTGGGGGACTGCCCGGGATGCAGGCCGCATGTCCCGAAGGCGGCGCGCATGTGGCGGCGACCATAGTCCTGCCGCATGGGAGCGGCAAGGATTTGGGCCGCAGGACGAGGGCCGTCAAGCAATCGTTCACCGTGCGCGGCTAGCGTCGGTGGCGAGGTGGCGGCTGCGAGTGGGCGTCTCGCGGACTGATGTCATGGCCGCATTGGGCGGCGCGGTCGAAGGGGACCAACAGGCGATGGCAGCCAGACTGCCCGGCAGACGAGGCCGGCGGCCAGGATTGTTGCGATATGCCCTGCTTGCGGGCGCGCTCGCCCTTGCCTTTTCCGTTCCCGCGCTCGCGGCCGGCAAGAAGCAGAAGCCGGTGCCCGCCGCCAAGACCGTCACGGTTCCGCTGCCGCATCTCAGCCCCAGGACCCCGGCCGCGGCAGCGACCGATCCGCCCGCCGCCGGCAACGGCTCCACCGATGCGATCGGCGCGCTGATCGCCAGCGGCGGCGACGAGGAGAACGCGACCGAGGACAGCGACAAGCCGGAGGCCGCGCCGGCAGCGCCCGACCTTGACCTCGGCCTGCCGCCGATGCCGCCGCCGAGGACGGCGTCTCCCGCCAACGCCACCGGCCTCCAGCTCGCGGTCAAGCTGCTGGACAACAACGACCCCGGCGGCGCCATGGCCGCCGCCTACGCCCTCCCCGACAAGCTCGACCTCAAACTCGTCGACTGGCTGATCGCGACCGGCGGCTATGCCGGCGTGCCGTCGAGCAGCATCGCCAGCCTTCAGAAGCAGGTCGCCGGCTGGCCGGGGCAGAGTCTCATCCGCCTCCGGTTTGAGCAGGCGCTGAAGCGCGAGCAACCGGGCTCCGCGGCCGTGATCGCGGCGCTCGGCGGCACGACGCCGGTGTCCGACGATGGCAAGATCATGCTGGCCGCCGCTTATCTCGACCAGGGACGAAGCGGCGATGCCGCGGCAATCATCCAGCCGCTGTGGCGCGACGGCGACTTCCCGCAGGCGACCGAGACCACGATCGCGACGAAATTCGGCTCGCTGCTCCGCGCTGCCGACCACAAGGCGCGCATGGACCGCCTGCTCTACGCGGAGAACTCCGCGGCCGGGCTGCGCGCCGCCCAGCACCTGGACAAGAACCAGCAGGCGCTCGCCAAGGCGGTGGTCCTGCAGATCAAGAATTCATCGAAGGCTGTGGCGGCGCTCGACGCCCTCCCGGCGGCCCTGAAGCGCGATCCCCTGTGGCTCTACTCCAAGGTCGACGCGCTGCGCACCGCCGGCAAGCTGGAGGACGCCGGCCGGCTCATCCAGTCGGCGCCGCATGACGCCAAGGCGCTGGAGGCGCCCGACACGTGGTGGGTGGAGCGGCGGTTGCTGTCGCGCGCCCTGGTCAGCGCCGGCGACGCGAAGCTGGCGTACCAGGTGGCCGCCGGCCACGCGGCCGAGTCGCCGGGCATGAAGGCGGAAGCCGAGTTCCATGCCGGCTGGTACGCGCTTGAATACCTGCACGATCCCGTGACGGCGACCGGCCATTTCGCCAACATCGCCGCCATCTCGACGCTGCCCCTCAGCCTGTCGCGGGCGGAATACTGGCTGGGTCGCGCCGCCGAGGCCGCGGGCAACCTGGCGAGCGCCACCACCCACTATCAGCGCGCCGCCGGTTATCCGACCACGTTCTACGGCCAGCTCGCCATCTCCAAGCTGGGCGGCAAGGCGCTGCGTCTTCCGCCGCCGCCGACGCCGACGAGCGCCGATCGCCAGAACTTCGAGGCCCGCGACCTGGTGAAGGTCATCCGCCATCTCGACGCCGTGGGCTACGACGACCGGACGCCGATCTTCTTCCGGACGCTGGCCGAGCAGATCACTTCTCCGGGCGAGATCGCGCTCCTCACCGCGCTCGCCGATGGCGACGGCAACCATCAGCTCGCCCTCCAGCTCGCCAAGACGGCGGTCTCGCGTGGCGTGCCGGTGGATGCCCTGGCTTTCCCCACTA
>DASZQY010000335.1:0-13227 GCA_035549395.1 Bauldia sp. | reverse complement strand
CGCGAGGTGACCTATCACATACAGCAGGAAACGGCGCTGCTCATTCCGCTCGCGATGGGCGCCTCCGTCTTCTCGGGTGATGCCAATATCCTGCCCAAGACCTATCGCCGCTTTCTCGACCTCGCGGCAGCGAGCAAGCTCGAGGAGATGGGGACGGTGCTCGCCCAGATCCGCCGCTTCCACGCGCACGGCGCCAGGTTCAGCTCGAATGCCCCGCGCTCGTTGAAGATGGCCATGCGCGGCCTGAAGCTGCCGGGCGGCGAAGGCGGCCTGCGCCGCCCGTACGTGATGCCGTCGAAGGAGGAGTTCGACGCCTACATGGATGGGCTGCTCAAGCTGCGCATTCCGGAGATCGACGAGCTGGCGAAAGCGGCCGGGCTTCGTATTCCGTAGGCATCATACCGCCGCCGCGCCGTCGGCGGCGTGCGGGCATTCATTCCGGCGCGGCGAGCGATCGCCGCGCCGTATAGCTGCGCGAATGAGGTCGCCGGTTAGCGCGCCTTGGCGTCGACCGGGATGGTCAGGCCAGCCGCGCGCGCCTTGGCGTCGATCTCCGGAATGCGCAGACGCAGCAGGCCGTTGATGAACTGCTCGTATTTTTCCGGCTTCTCGGGCAGGTAGGGCAGGCGCACGCCGCCTTCGCCGCCCGGCATCTTGAAGGCGCGCATGCACATCTTCAGCCAGCGCGGCGAGCTGCCCTTGACCTTGGCGACATAGGAGCCGAAGCGGCGGATGTCGGCATAGACGGCGGCAAGCTCCTTCAGCTTGCCGGCCTCGTAGAGGTCGATGTACTGCCGATGCGTCTCGGGAATGATGTTGGCTTCGGCGCCGAGCAGGCCGGCCGCCCCCATGCCGAGCAGATTGAGCGAGCCGACAAGCTGCACGTACATCGGTATGTCGCGCTTCAGCCGGTCCTTCAGCTCGATGAAATAGACGTCGCCCTGGCCGCTCATGTTGATCGAGACGACCTGCGAATACTTGTTGGCGATGTCCGCTATGACCTGCGGGTTGGGCGTGTAGCCGATGATCGGGTTCGGCGCCAGCGCCACCGGATGCTTGATGACCGCGAGTATCTCGTCGAAGTAGGCCCGGTATTCTTCGTCGTTTGGAATGAAGCCGTGCCAGGCGGCAGGACCGTAGATGTTGATGGCATCGACGCCGGCCTTGGCTGCCACCTTGGCATGCTCGATCGACATCCGCGCCGTGTTCTGCTCGGGCGGATTGGCGTTGACTTGGACCTTGCCCTTGCCGACCGAGACGCCGATTTCGTAGACGCGGCGCAGCTCGTCCATGGTCAGCGCATGGCCCTCGCCGGAGGCGCCGCTGGCGATGTAAAAGCCGAACCCCTGGTCGACAAGTGTCTGCAGAAACGCCGCGAATGCCTTTTCGTCGAGCTCACCGGTCGGCGTGAAGGTCGTGGCGTTGCGAACCAGCAGAGTCATTTTGGCCATGGGCGTTTCCTGATGAAAAAAGGGCGCCGCGGCATTCACGGGCCGCCGGCCGCCATATGGATGATCGACCTAAATAGTGTACACACTTGTTGGTTGACGTAAAGGCGCAAGGGCGCGCGTTTCGCCCACCCGGCCGCCGCTGACCTCGGTGCGCATGCCGCTGGAGGCGCCTGGCGCCGCGGCCGTCCCGCTGCTGCTCGACCACCCGACCGGCGTTGCGCCGCGCTGCCACGCTTGCGCGGTTACCCGGATTCGTCTTTTGAGGCACATTCGACCGACTATCAGCCACGCGAGCGTCTGGCATCGCTGGTACACGATGGCTTCGCCATCCTGAAGGTGGGGCCGGGCTGACCTTCGCGATGCGCGAGACCCTTTACGGCCTCGATGACATAGCCGCTGGAGGCTGTCAGGCGTCCACTTTCCGCGCTCGAGGGCAGCAAGATCCCCTCCACGCCTATCAGCCGGTACTTGGGGTCGCTGTATCCGCCGGTCGTGATGGGGCAGGTGGCGCCGACCGCAAAGGGGCTGCTTCAGGCGGGAGTGCAACGCGTCCTGTCCGACTACACTTTCGCAGACCAGTACACCACTCCAGCATAGCTCTCAGCGACCCAACTGCTCGTCGACTGTCGCTATAGCGTTCGACTTTGGCGTGGAGATTAGCTGCTGGCTTCAACCCGCTGACGGCATTTTCATCAGCGCCAACGCTTTCGCAAAGAAGTTGGGGCTGCCGAAATTTCCGCTCTTGAGCGCGAGTGCTACGGGTGCCGGCGTGTCCGACAGGACAACGGGCACCCCCTGGTCGATCTCCGGGCCAACGCGTAGCTGCTTTATACCCAGCGCCGTCACTACCGAGCCAGATGTCTCGCCGCCTCCAACTACAAGCCGTCGCGTTCCCTTGCGAACTGCCTCAACCGCCAACGAGGCAAAAAACTCCTCGACGCGCCCGGCTGCGCGACCGTCCGAATCGTCGACTGCCGCGCTGGTCGAATAGATGATCGGCGTCTCGCCGGCGTGCTCGCTCAGCCATTGCATGGCAATCGAGGTTGTCATTGTGCCCGAGCGCAGCGCGGCGGGATCAATGCGGAGGCCGGGATTGTCGCGCAGGAATATCTGCACCTGCTGTTGCGAGGTCCGCGAGCATGAGCCGCAAAGCACGAGGCCGGGACCGCCGACTGTGTCGCTTCCCCCATCGCCGGCCGGCGGCGCACGCATCCCCCTGAAGTTTTCCGCGAGTGCCGCTGCGATACCTGCCGCACCGGTGACAAGTTTGCTTTGTGCCACGGCTGTCGCAATCGTCCTCAAATCATGGTCGTCAGCGGCGTCGACGACGATCAGCCGGTTACCTCTGCCCGCCTCGGCGGCGAGGTCCGCAGCAGTGGCGCCCACCCCGAGACGGACCGTCGGCTCGGTAACCAGCCCAACCGGCAATATGGTTTGAAGGGAGAGCCAACGGCGAATATCCGGATCGGTCATCGGATTCAGCGGATGACGCTCCAATCCGGACTCGCTCAGCAGCCGGTCACCGACGAAGAGATGGCCCATGAAAACGCGACGGCCGATGGCCGGGACGGCGGGGCACACAATGGCAAAGGGCTCGTCGAGCGCATCCAGCATCGCTTGAGCGACGGGGCCGATGTTTCCGCTGGGTGTCGAGTCGAACGTCGAACAGTATTTGAACACGAACTGCCGACAGCCTTGCCTCTTCAGCCAGCTCAGTGCGTCTAGTGAGAGCGCGACTGCGTCGGCTGCCGCGATTGAGCGGCTTTTCAGCGCCACGACTCCAGCGTCGCACGTGTCGGAGGCGCGGCCATTCGGTACACCGATGAACTGCGTTGTCGCCATCCCACCGCGCGCCAGCGCATTGGCAACGTCACTGGCACCGGTGAAGTCGTCAGCAACGACTCCGATCAGCATTCTATGGATGCTCCGGCGCCTTGGCGTTTTGCTTCAACACGCCTGCGGTGACCTGCTTGGAAACAATGAGGTCGCGCGTTCCGGCGTCGAACGACTTGAAATGCGCGCTGGCGAGGTGGTCAGCAAAGGCCGCTTCGTCCCGATAGATTTCGTACAGCAGGATCTCATTGCCGGCGGCGCTGATGAGAACATCAAAGCGCAGGCAGCCGGCCTCCCGCGCCACGGACGCGCGCGCATTCTCCTCAACGAGCTCGACAAACCGCCGGTGACCGTCCGCTTTGGTCTCGAAGCGCACCACGAGTCCGTACGTCATTGTCGCCCTCGCAATCCGGCGCGCGGACCGGCAGCCATCCCTTTGGTAGGCAGGTATGATGATACGATAGCTGCCACGATTGACTCGCCACAGGTTTGAGTATTATCCTACATACGATAATCGGACGAGTAAACCTTACCTATGCGACACTTGTGACGTCTGGCTAATCGGAGGATCGACGGTGCAAAGAAGTGGTGGGGAGCACATGGTGCGTATCGGGCTGGGGCTGGCTTTGGCCGGCGTGATCGCCCTCGCCGGCATGGCCGCTGCAAATGCAGACGACGCCGCGCCTAAAATCGGAAATGGGAAAAAGCAGTTCGGCTTTGCGATCGGACTGCAGGAACTGCCTGTCATTCAGCAGCTCGAGAAGCGCATGACCCAGCAGGCCGCCTTGCGGGGCTGGGAGGTGCTGTTCGACACCGGCACCGGCGGCAACATTCAGCAGATGATTCCATCGGTGGAAGCGTGGATCACGGCCGGTGTCCCATCGATCACGGTGGCGCCGTTCGAACCGTCGGCATGGAACTCGCTTGCCAAACGCGCCGTAGACAAGGGCCTCATCTGGCTCTCTTATAACCAGACCACCTCGTCGGGTTACGGCACCTTCGGCTTCGGTCCCTGCAAGCAGGCGGAGTTGGTCGGCGAGAAAGTCGTTGAGTACGTCAAGGCCAACGATCCGAACGCGAAGATCTTTATCAGTACGAACGTCGCGAACCCCTCGGTCGCGTGCAAGTGGGATGGTCTGAAGAAGACGATCGAGAGCCAAACCTCGGCGACGGTCTTGCCGTTTCAGGACGCCAACAACGAAACCGATGGCCTCAAGATAATGTCCGCCGTGCTCCAGGCTCATCCCGACGTTTCGATCGCGATCGGCACGAACGACGATGTCGCGCGCGGCATGGAGTCGGCGTTCAAGGCGGCGGGGAAGGATCCAGCCAAGACCTTCATTGCCGGCTTCGACGCGGCCGAGCCGAACCTTCGCGAGATCAAGGCGGGCGGCGGCTTCATCAAGCTGTCGGCCGGCAGCTCGATCATCGACCTGGCCGATCTGGTCGTCGAGAAGAACATCGATCTGGCGCTCAGCGGTCCGCCCAGCGGCCCGCCGCAGAACTTTGATGTTCCCGTGTTCTCGTTCATGCACGGTGACCCGAAGCTCGACGACTTCCTCGCCAAGTTCGACTTGATGAACAAGTAGCCCTCTGTGTCTCTGTCGGTATCCGGCCTCGTTAAATCGTACGGCGCGAAGCCGGTGCTGCTCGGATTGGACCTCACCGTCAAGGACGGTGAGGTCCATGCCCTTCTCGGGCCGAACGGCTCGGGCAAGTCGACGGTGATCCGCTGCCTGAGCGGCGCCACCAAGCCCGACGCCGGATCGATCGCCATCGATGGCGTCGAGAGGCGGGAATACTCGCCGCGCGAGGCGATCGCCTCCGGCATCTCGGTGATCTACCAGCACTTCAGCCTGGTGCCCTCGCTCAGCGTTGCCGATAACATCTTCCTGGGAAGCGAGCTGCGTGCTGGCATGCGGATCGACCGCGCGGCGCAAATGCGCGAAGCGGACGCTCTGCTGGCGCAATTCGATCGCCCGATCCGGGCGCACACACTGGTAAGCGAACTGAGCGTCGGCGATCGGCAACTGGTCGAGATCGCCAAGGCGCTTCATCGCAAGCCCAAGGTGCTGGTGCTGGACGAGCCCACCGCGGCGATCGGCGAACGCGAGGCGGAGCGTCTCGGCGCTCACCTGCGCCGCCTGCGCGGCGAAGGCCTGGCCATCTTGTATGTCACGCACCTTTTGGGCGAGGTGTTTGCCATCGCCGATCGCGTCACGGTGCTCCGCGACGGCAACATCGTCCTGGCGCAGAACGTCAAGAGCGTCGATCCGGCCCGACTCATCGAAGCAATTTCGCCCGCGTCATCTCGACAGCCGGCGCAAGCTGCCAAAACCCGTCCGCAGCAGATCGGCACGCCGGTCGCGGCGGCCCTCGACATTCAGAACATGACGGTCGACGGAATCGGGCCGGTCAGCTTCAGCGTCGCTGCTGGCGAGGTCGTCGGCATTTTCGGATTGCTCGGATCCGGGCGTACCGAATTGCTGGAGGGCATTTTCGGCTATCGGAAGCTCGATACCGGCGCGCTCGCCCGGGATGGCGCGCCTTACCAGCCCGGCTCACCAGCCCAGGCGCTGCGTTCCGGCATTGCCTTGGTCGCCGGCGATCGTATCCGGCAGAGCATCTTCGATAAACTGTCGACCGCCGACAATCTGCTGCTGCCGCACTTCGGGCACTTCAGCCGCTGGCTGATGCGAAACCCGCGCAACGAGCTCACCGCATTCAAGCGCATTGCCGGGCATGTCCGGTTGAAGCCGAACGACCCGAAGGCGATGGCCTGGTCGCTGTCGGGCGGGAATCAGCAGAAGCTTGCCCTTGGCCGCTGGCTCGTCAATCAGGACAAGCTTTCGGTGCTTCTTCTCGACGAGCCCACGCAGGGCATCGACGTCGGCGCTCGCCGCGACGTGTACGAATTTGTTTCTCGCCTCGCTCGCGACGAGAGCAAGGCGGTCGTGTTCACTTCTTCGGACCCCGAAGAGACCATCGTGCTTGCGGACCGCGTCCTCGTCCTGAGGCGTGGACAGTTCGTCGGCGAGATGCGGCGGGGCGAATATTCCGAAAGGGATCTGCTTACGATGGCTCACGGCACGAGTCTGGATCATGGAGAGGGCGGCGCCGCTCACGCACCCGTCGCTCAGGCTGCGGAGCTGCATCCATGATCGGGAATGGACCAGCAGAGCCGGCGGCGGCGTCCGTCATTTCCGATGCGCCGGTGTTGAGCTCATCGCGACGGTTGGCCCTCTTTGGGATGAAGAACGCATTGCCGGTGGCTTTCCTCGGCATCATCGTTCTGTTCATCGCGCTGCAGGCGCCGAATTTCGTTTCCCTCGGCAACGCCGGAGACATCCTGCGCCTGAGCGCGCCGGTGATGGTCGTCGCGGTTCCAATGGCGTTTCTTCTCATCATGGGCCACGTCGATCTCTCGGTGGGGTCGGTGGTGGCGCTTTCAGCCGTCGTCGTCGGACTGCTGATGACCAATCTCGGCTGGCCGCCAATTCCTGCGATTCTCGCCGGCATCTTCGTCAGCGGGCTCGTCGGGCTCCTCAATGGAGTTCTCGCGACCTACCTCGGCTTGTCGCCGGTGATCGTGACGCTCGGCATGCTGACAGCCGTGCGCGGTGCCGCCATGCTGCTTGGCCCGAACAATCTGTACGCATTTTTCCCGGAGGAATTCGCGTCTATCTCTTACACGGGCGCTTTCGGTATTCCGTATTTCGGGATGATCGCCGCGGTCGTGGTGGCGGTCGGCGCGTTCGTCCTCGCTTGGTCGCCGGTCGGACGCCATGCCCTGGCGATCGGAGTGAACGAAGAAGCGGCGTTTTTGTCCGGCATCAACGTGCGGGCGACAATCCTCGTGGCCTATGTCGCGACGGCCGCGATGGCCGGCCTCGCCGGCGTCATGTATGCGATGCTGCTGAACAGCGCGCCGTCCGGTACGCTCGGACTTCTTTTCGAACTCGATGTGCTGATTGGCGTGATGCTCGGCGGCATCGCCTTCAACGGCGGCCGCGGCACCATCCGTGGCGCGGTGCTCGGCGTCCTGTTCCTGGCGATTTTGCAGAACGGCTTGATCCTGCTTGGCGTGCCGACGTCGTTCGGCTTCCTCGTCAAGGGCGCCGTGCTGATCCTCGCGGCCGCGCTGGATCGGGCGACGCTGCGAGCGACTTCCGCGGTGAAGGGCCGCTAGCCATTCGTCCATCTGCTTACCCAGGGTGATCGATGACGCTTCTCGCTTACGCAGATCGGCGGAGCTGCCGTCCCGGCGACGTGGTTACGGTTTTCGCGACGACGGATGGTACTTCTGTCTCGGCGGAGCTTTTTCGTCTGCTGGATGGAGTCCCTGATACCGCCGGATCGCCAGCGCGGGTCGAGGCCGTAATCCCCGCAATTTCGGCGACCGGCCGGGGAACGATCCAGCAATCGACCGTCGGCTCTTTCGCCGACCTCCCGTTGCCGGCGGGCTGGCCCTGGTCGGGTCCGCTTGTCATCCGCTGCTGGGTTTATCCGACCACAGCCGGCTTGCCGGCAAATGGCCTGTCGGCCGACGCAAGTCACTCCCGCATGGCGAGTGACGGTGGAGGCCGGGTTGAGCACCGGCGGCAAGTGATATGGGCTATCGGAGAGGCGGGACAGCCCGCAACGCTCGCGCTGGCTTTCGCCGCCGACGGCAGAATTGTCGTCGAGGCGGCAGGAAAGCAGATAGCGAGCACCCAACGACCGGTCCGGTCTCGCCAATGGTACGGCGTACTGGTCACCGTCGACGGCGAAGCGGCAAGGCTTGATGTCTCTTCAGCGGTCGGTGACCGCTACGCGATCGAGCACATCGAGCATGTGTCAGGCGCTGTGCGCCCTGGCGGGACGGCCAATCTGTTGCGCATCGGCCGCGACGTTGCCGCGAACGTCAGCGATAGTTTCAATGGCAAGGTAGCGCGACCTGGCGTTGCCTCCGGAGCACTCGCCGCAGACCCTCGGCGTTTGCTGGAGAGCGACGTGCCGCTGACCGGCCAAATCGTGGTGGAATGGGATTTTGCCCTGCGACCGGAGACGGACGTCGTGGCCGCAAGAGGCGCAGCCGGCCTCGATGGCCGGCTTACGAACCTGCCCGGCCGCGCGATGACCGGCCCGTTCTGGCAACCAGCCGCCGGACAGCTCTTTGCGCTTTCCAGTCACCACGACGCCATTCACTTTCACGCCGATGACGTCGGCGATCTGCACTGGAAGCCGACGCTACAACTGAGGCTGCCGGAGAATCTCGAGAGCGGTTTTTACGCCATCCGGGTCAGCGGCAGCGACGGATACATGCATGTGCCGCTGTTCGTTCGCCCAAAGACGCCGGGCGCGCGCGTCGTGTTCCTCGCATCGACGAACACCTATCTCGCTTATGCCAATCACCGCATGTTCTTCGGCAACGACGCCTTGCACGAATTGATCGCCACGCACCCGGTTGTCCCCAATGACCGTGACGTTCTCGTGCTCGACCGTCCGTTTCTTGGACGCTCGCTCTACGACCTCCACGACGATGGCAGCGGTGTGCACATGGCGTCCTGGAACCGTCCGCTGATCAGCCTAGAGCCGGAGGCGCGTGACTTCCTGGCGGCGGGTCCGCGCAACTATCAGGCCGATCTGTACGTGATCGGCTGGCTGCGGCGGCACGACATGCCCTTCGACGTGATCACGGACGAGGACCTCGACCGCGAAGGCGTCGCCGTGCTTGCCCCTTATGACGTGGTCATCGCCGGCGGCCACCCCGAATATTGGTCGCGGCGGATGCTCGAAGGGTTGCAGCAGCGTCTGCGGACCGGCGGCAAGCTCATGTATCTCGGCGGCAACGGCTTCTACTGGGCTGTCGGTTACAACCCGGACAGGACGGCACTCGAAGTCAGGCGCGGAGCCGGCGGCACGCGTCCGTGGGAAGTGAGTTCCGGCGAGATCATGCTATCGACGACCGGAGAAGCCGGCGGTGCCTGGCGGACGCTGGGGCTCGCGCCACAGTCCGTTGTTGGCATCGGCTTCGCCTCGCAGGGTTGGGGCGGGGGAAGGGGCTACCGGCGATTGTCCGACAGCCTCGATCCGCGAGTTGCGTCGTTCTTCGACGGCATCGCCAAGGATGAGATCATCGGCGACTTCGGTATTGTTATGAATGGCGCCGCCGGAGATGAGGTCGACCGGATTGACTATAACCTCGGCACGCCTGCCCATACGTTGCGCCTGGCGACGTCCTTGCCGTTTCCCGACCAATATCAACTCGCCGTCGACGACATCCGCAACATGACGCCGACCTATGGCGGTTCGCAGACCGAACTCGTGCGGGCCGACATCGTGTGGTTCGATCTTCCGAACGGCGGTGAGGTCTTCTCGGTCGGCTCGGTCAGCTGGCCGGCGGCCATCGGCTGGAACGAAGGCGACAACAACGTCGATCGGCTGAGCACGAATGTCCTGCGCGCATTCCTGGAACGCGCGCCGAAACGCTGATCGTTTCGTTTACCAGAAGTCGGGAGGCCGGCTCGCGCCGGGGAGAGAAAGCAGCGGCTAAAAGCCGGCCGCCCGACTAGCCGGCCGTGACGCGGTTGGTCAGCTCGCCGATCGTGTCTTCACGAATGGTGACGACGTCACCGGGCTTGAGGAAAGCAGGCGGCTTCATGAACGTGCCGCAACCCGCCGGGGTGCCGGTCGAGATGCAGTCGCCGGCCTCGCAGGTGATCACAGACGTGATCCACTCTATGAGGACCGGCACCGAGTTGATCATGTCCGATCCGCGGGCGTCCTGCCGTAGATCGCCGTTGACCACTGACTGGATGTGAACGGACGCCGGGTCGGGTATCTCGTCTCGCGTTACGATGCAGGGGCCCATGGGCGAGAAGGTGTCGAAGCCCTTGCCGAGGTCGACCTGCTTGTTCTTGAACTGCACGGCGCGCGCGCCGACGTCGTTGAACAGCGTGTAGCCGAACACGTACTCTAGGGCTTTGTCGCGCCCGACGTTCTTCGCGGTCTTCGAAAAAACCACTCCGAGCTCAACCTCATAGTCGACGTTGAAGTTGGAGCGCTTGATGATCCGATCATTGGGCGGAATCACGATATCGGCCTCTGGCCCGACGACGGCGCTCGAAACCTTGACGAAGTCGATGGCCGGCTCGTCGGGAAACACGAAGCCTGGTTCTTCGTCCCCGTGGCTGCGGTAGTTGACGCCGCATCCGAAGATCTTGCCGGGCTTCGGAATAGGCGCCAGCAGACGATCGTAGGCTACGGCCTTGCCACTCTTCAGGGCGGCGCGCGCCCGCTCGAGGCCGCGTTCGCCATCGCGGATGAGATCGAGCATGTCGGTGTAGCCAGTGAAGACGACGCGTCCTTCGCGTTGCACCCCGACCCCGATCTGGTCGCCATTTGCGTAGGTGACGAGCTTCATTGAACGAGACCCTTCTTCGCATCGATCACGAAAGTATCGCCGGGCAGTGGCGCGATTGTCTGGCGCTTGCCGCTCTTGTCGTACACGGGAACCTGCTTGAGGAACTCGGCCGTATCGCGATTGTGCGTAAAATAGTGACAGGCGACGGCGACCTGCACCCCGAGCATCTCGGCGACACGTGCCGCCTCGTCGGGATTCATCTCGCCGGACAATTCCTTACCGGCTTGCACGGCGCCTTCCTCCAGTTCGTACGGCTGGCTGCAGCCGAGCAACGCGACCGTCGGCTTGTAGAGCTCGCCGATGAACCGCATGTCGAAATAGGCCGAGTCGCCATAGTGATAGACGCGGACGCCCGGTTCCGTTTCAAGAATGAACGCTAGCGGCGTGCCGGTCAGCGCCTGCCCGTTCTTGCGGACGGACATTGACCAGTGGTGACATTCGACCGGCCGGATCACGATTCCCGCCACCTCGACCAGAACGCCCCAGATGGTGGCCTGGATCTGTGAAGCTGGTATGCCCTCGTCCATCAGAAGGTGGCGAACGTCACCCCCGCACACAACCGGAGCACCGGTTCGACGTGCAATCGCGGCGGTGTCGCCGAGGTGATCGTAGGCCGCGTGGGTCACCAAGATGATGTCGGGCTTCTCGATTGTCTCCGGAGTCACCGGGGCGAATCCATGCCCGGTCAGGAATGGGTCGATAAGGGCGCGGAACCGCGGTCCAATGATTTCAAATCCCGCCGTCCCGAGGAATCGGATCGAAGTGCTCACCATGCCCTCACATGTTGCGGGCACCGCGATGACGCCCTATAGGATTATAATATAAAGATCAATTACGACCAATAGCACTTCGGCGTCAAGGGACATGGCCATTGCTGTAGTGCTATCCTACATTTATCTCTTGCGAATCGTTGTGGTTGTGCCCGCCGGCGTTCTTTTTGGGGCGTTGGTGGCACTTGGAAATCTGGAACCAGCGAATGAAAGCGAATGATGGAGCGCAGACAGCGACGCTTGAATTTGGCCAGCAGGTGGCCCGTTCCACCCGTCTGTCTGACAAGGTGGCCGACGCGATGCTCGACACGATTTTGCGTCTCGGCCTGAAGCCTGGCGCGGCCCTGCCATCGGAGCGAGAGCTTTCAGAGCAATACGGTGTCTCCCGCACGGTGATCCGCGAGGCGGTGCGGGCGCTGATGTCGCGTGGACTTGTTGATGCGCGGGCGGGGCGCGGATTGACCGTCTCGCAGGTCGCCGCGGATGCCGTCAGCATGTCGATGCGGCTCTACCTGCACGGCCGAGATGAGATTCCCTATACGAAGATCCACGAGGTGCGCGCCGGGATCGAGACGGACATCGCTGGCTACGCGGCGGAGCGCGCGACCAACGAGGAAATCGCGGAACTCGCGCGCATGACGGAGCAGATGCGGTCCGAGGGCGTCTCGCTCGAAGAGCATTCGCAGATGGACGTGGAGTTCCATCGTGCAGTCGCCCGCATGACCCATAACGAGCTGTACCTCATCATGCTGGATTCGATCGGGCCTGTCCTGCTCGAGATCAGGCGTGCCACTTTCGATCTACCCGATGACCGGCGAAAGGCTTACGAGGCGCACAAGCACATCCTTGATGCTATTGCTGCGCGCGATGCCAATGGCGCGCGTGAGGCGATGCGGCTCCATCTTGAGCAGGCCAAGCGGGATTGGCTCTCACTGGGGCTGGTTCACCTGAAAACGATTTAGCGCGTCGCAGCCTTCACTATCGCGACGGCGTACGGCGGAAGCTCAAGGGAATTTGCCTCCGGCGACACGGCCGCGCTATCCGCGAACCCGGCTGCGGTGAGGATGCGGCTCCGATACGTGCCGGGAGGAAGGCCAGCTATCCTCACCGCCTGCGGCTGAGCTGTGAGATTGGTCAATATCGTTTCGATGCCGCCGCCACGTCGCACGCAATACGCGCCAATCTTCGTGCGGTCGGAAGACGCGCACGAGACGAGAGGCGCCCGGTTGGATTCACCAAGATACGAAAGGACATGGAGAGTCGGCAAAGCAGTCGGGGCGCCATCGCGATCCTGCCGCAATAGTACACCTCGCTCTCCGGTGCACTCGAAGTAGGTAAGTGAATCAGCGCCGGCGCTGCCGAGACTAAGCACGCTGCCCATGAGCCATGCCGCGGCGAACAATGTGCCCTGGCGCTCATCCGTCGGCGCGCTTCGTTCGCTCGGGCGCCAGGGCTTCAAGGTGATCGGCGCCACGTCGATGCGTGCTGCCGGGGCAAAAGCACGGGCGGTCTCCACCGCGGCGTCCTGGCCTTCGAGCGATTGGATGATCGCGACTTCATCGCTGTCGTGCACTTGCGGACTGGCGGCATAGACCAGACGCCCCGCGAACGACGCCGGTGGGCGACCGCGATTGAGTTCAACGAAGTCGGAGCAGGTCCCCACTGTTGCATCGGGAGAGCTTCCGAAGACGGCAGGCAATTGGTTGAGCCATTCGAGAGGCGTGACGGAGCCGTTGGCCGGGAGGAGCGCGACACGGGTGGCGCTTAT
>DASZQY010000334.1:0-9269 GCA_035549395.1 Bauldia sp. | reverse complement strand
GGGCCGTTGGTGGCAAAGGCTTTCGTCCCGGCGTCGGTTTGCACGAACCCGGGGACGTTGGCGCTGATCACGGTGGACTGGACGAACAGAGAAGAACGAAACGGCAGTGCGGGCGCTCCTTCGAAGGCGATCGCTGCGTATTCCGCATCCATGAAGACGTAGGAGCCTGCCTGAAGTTCGTTCAGGGCTCCGAGCGGTGGCTCGATTGCGTGGGTGCCCGTACCGCCTCCGCTGACGATTCTCGGTGGCGAGCCCGATTCCGTCAAAGCCTGGACACACCGCCGTATCGCCGCCCCGGTCGCCTTCGCCTGCTCCAGCCGGGCCGGGTAGTCCGCTATGTGCTGGATGTGGCCGGCATAGGCCTGAACGCCGGCAAAGAGGAGGTAATCGCTGGCCGCGATCGTTCTGGCGAGGCGGACCGCCTCTTCCGGCGACGTGACACCGGTGCGGTGCTGGCCGACGTCGAGATCAACGAGCACCGAAAGACGGCCGGGCAACGCTTGCGCCAACACGTTCCACGCCACGACGTTGTCGGCGTTGTCGGCCACGACGCTGATGTCGGGCACCCGTTCCGCGATCGCGATGATCGCCGCCATCTTTCCCAGAGATACGATCGGCGATGTGACCAGAATACCAGTCACGCCGGCGGCAGCCATGGTGGCCGCTTCCTCGATCGTCGCGCAGCAGATCCCCACCGCGCCGAGGTCCATCTGGCGGCGGGCTATCGTGGAGGACTTGTGGGTCTTGGCGTGCGGGCGCAGGGCAATGCCTTCGCGCGCGCAGCGCCGCATCATCGCGTCGGCGTTGGCTTCGAATGCGTCCAGATCGAGCACCAGAGCCGGTGTAGGAATCAGGTAACGCGATGCCAGCGTCATCTCGGGCCTGAACTCACGCGCCGCGCGATCCTCATGTGCAGGCCGGCGAGCTATGTGGCCCCGGCAACGCCGGTTCGCTCCAGGGTATGGAGCACATGCTGGCGGGCGCTCTCGACGTGTGCGGACATTGCCTGCGAGGCACGCCGGGCGTCGCCGGCAGCGATCGCATCGAGAATTGCCAAATGTTCAGCGCAAACGATGGCGACGCGCTCGGGCCAATGCCTGATTGCCGCAATCCTCGTCCGCGAGCGCATGTCGAAGATGACCCTGGCCAGCGTCTTGTTACCCGCCGCCTGACCGATGGCGCTGTGAAACACGTCGTCGAGGTCGTCGTCCTCAATCCGCGAAACCCGATTGCGGCTTTGCAGATCCGAGATTCGCTTCCGCAACTCATCGATCTCGGCGGCCGGGAGCCGTCCGGCGGCTAGCCCAGCAGCTTCCGACTCGAGCAGCTTGCGAACATGCAGCACGTCCATGAGCTCGTCGGCACTGATCGATGCTACGGCCAGAATCCCCTTGATCGGCCGCACCAGCCAGCGCTCGCCTTCAAGGCGTTGGAGCGCCTCGCGAAGCGGCGTCCGCGACACACCGAGGCGGGTTGCCAGCGCGCGCTCCCTGAGGATCGTGCCCTGGGGCATGTCCCCCTCCAGAATCAGGCGGAGCAATCGCGAGTAGGTCTGGTTGGTGAGATTTTCGGTGGTGTCGTCGGTGGGTGTCAGCGCCTCGGCCGTATCTGACAATGCTTCATCTCCTCTTCGATCAACTGCCGCTCAAACAAATCGGCTGGGCGCGACTAAAAACCGTTTGCGCGGTGGCATGCCAGTTGCGTACCATAAATGGACCGCGCATGGCAAATGAGGGAAAAGCATGAAATTGCTGGGGTCGGGGACATGTCGCGAAGCGGCCGCCAAGCCGGGCATGCGCTGGCCCGCAGCGCCGTCGGAGGAGGGGCTGTGAGCGCCGCTCAACCAAGCCAGGCCTCACTCGAGCGCGATCTTCGCGGCTATGGCGGCAACCCTCCACCGACGCCATGGCCCGTCGGGACGAAGGCCGTCGTCTCCATTGCTGTTCACCTGGAAGAAGGCGCCGAGCTTTCGATCAGCGACGGTGACGCGACCGGGGAGCAGAACTGCGAAGGAATGCTCATCGAGGAGGGGCATCGCGAGTTCGCTGTCGAATCATTCTTTGAATACGGCGCGCGATGCGGCGTGTGGCGGTTGCTGCGCATCTTCTCGACCTTCGGCGTCAAGGCGACCTTCTTCTGTTGCGGCCGCTCGCTATCCCGCAACCCCCTTCTCGGGCGCCGGCTGGTCGAACTAGGCCACGAAGTGGCCTGCCACGGCTGGCGTTACCTGCCGTACCACGGCTTTTCGGATTCGGATCAGCGGCGTGAGATCGAGTCGAGCCGGAACGCGGTTCGCGAACACTGTGGCGTGGAGCCGGTCGGCTGGGTAAGCCGTGTCCCCACCCTCTCGACTCGCGAACAGCTCGTGCGGGTGGGGGGCTTCACCTACGATTGCGACGGGTACGCGGACGATCTGCCCTATTGGGCTGGCACCGCTGCAGGGCCGATGCTCGTAGTCCCCAATACCTTCGACAATTCGGACGAGAAGTTCTGGCCGCTGCCGAACAATTCCGGCTTCACCAATCCAGCCAACTTTCTCAATTCGATGTCCGACAGTCTCGGCTGGCTGCTGACGGAAGCGGGCGCGGTTGCTCGAATCTTGCCTGTGGCGCTGCGGCCCAGAATCTCGGGGCGCCCCTCCAAGGCGGAGCAGATCCATCAGTTTCTCGCAAGCGCGACGGCGCAGGCGGGCGTCCGTTTCATGACCCGGGGTGAGATAGCAAAATTATGGACGGAAAAAGCGCCTTGAACACGGCGGCTCAATCGTCGGTGCAGCGCCCGCCGCGTGATTTCGTGGGCTACGGCGAGACTCCTCCCAAGGTGGTGTGGCCGAATGGCGCCAAGGTTGCCATCTCCCTCGTGATCAATGTCGAGGAGGGCGCCGAACGCTCGCCGCTTTACGGGGATGACCGGGGGGAACCAGGCGGAGAGGGATATGCGGTTCCGCCTGGCTTCCGGGATCTGCGCGGCGAGAGCGCATTCGAATATGGCACGCGCGCGGGCTTCTGGCGCCTGCTGGAGATTTTGCGCCGCCAGAACGTTCATGCCTCCTTCTTTATCAGCGCGGCCGCCCTGGAGAAAACACCGGAGATAGGCCGGGCGCTTGTCGCTGAGGGCCACGAGCCGGTGTGCCATGGCTATCGCTGGATGCCAGCCTACCTTCTCGACCGCGAGCGCGAGAGGGACGATTTGCGCAAGGCCATCGCGGCCATTGAGCAGATCTGCGGCACACGCCCGCTGGGCTATTACTCACGCGGGGAAAGTCCGAACACGCGGTCCCTCGTCCAGGAAGAGGGAGGTTTCGTCTACAACTCCGACACCTACGCGGACGATCTGCCCTTCTACGTGAGCGAGGCCGGAAGGCCGATGCTCATGGTCCCCTACAGCCTCGAGATAAACGACACCAAGTTCAACCGGCCGGTGGGGATGTCGGAGCCGCGCGATCTCTACCGCTACCTCGTCGCCACCCTCGACTGCCTGCATCGCGAAGGGGCCGAATATCCCAAGATGATGTCGCTCGGCATCCACCAGCGCCTTGGCGGGAAGCCCGGGCGCGCGGCCGCCATCAACGCCTTCATCGAATACGCGAAGACGAAGGGCGACGTCTGGTTCGCGCGCCGGATCGACATCGCCAGGACCTGGCTGAGGCAGTTTCCTCCCGGCCAGCCACCCTGAGCGCCACGGCGACCTGCCCACCCACCGCACGTCAACGCAAAGACCGGGCCGACCGATCAATCGCTGCCGGCGTTATCGCCGCCGCAGATCGGCAGCCAATATAAAGGAAAACAGCAATGCCGGATTTCCACGCGCGCCAGCAGGCGTTCCTCGCAGCCTGTGACGAAGACGGGGTCGACGCCATTCTCGTCTGTTCGATCGGGGTGTGCCTTGGGCTCAACGGAACCGCCCAGGGCCACACGACATTCCTCAGCGGATGGAACGCCTACGACTCGCCTTCGGTTCTCGTTATCCGCAAGGATCGCAAGCCGTGGCTGCTGGTTGCGAGTCATCGCATGAAGATGATGGCATTGGCCAATCTCATCGGCGTCGACGTCGACTGGGCCGATCAGACGCGCTTTGGACCGCGCATTCTGGAAGAAGTGGCGGGCAGCGCCAACACTCGTCCTCAGCGTATCGGCATCTGCGGCTGGGAAGACATGCTGGCCAAACCCTGGCAGACGATCGAGCGCGCCTTCGCCGGGAGCGAGCTCATCGACGTTGCCGCCCGGCTGACACCGCTGCGCGCGGTGAAGGACGCCGAGCAGATAGCGGTGCACCGGCGTGTGGCAGCGGTCTGCGACGAGATGTTCGCGCGGCTCCAGGAGACGAAGGTGGTCGGGCGCCACACCTACGAGATAAAGGCGGATCTCGAGGCGCATGCGCGCCGCCGAGGCTGCGACTTCGTTCAGCACTGGATGACGACCGGCCAGAGTCCCGACTACCCGCGCTACTACCACCACGAAAACAGGCAGATCGTTCAGCCCGGCGACACGCTGCTCTACGGCATGATGATGACCATCGACGGCATCTGGAGTCACGCGGTTCGCTTCTTTTACGCCGGGGAGCCGGAGCCATGGCGCCTCAAGGCGCAGGACGCGGTGATTGCCTACCAGAAGCGCTTCGTCGAGCGCATGCGGCCGGGGCAGGACTTGGTCAGACTCGTCGCGGATGCGCTCGCCGAATGCGCAGAGCTCGAGCGATCGTTCCCGCCGGGTCCCGTGCAGATGCTCCGGCTCGGCCACGGCATGGGCTGTTCGTACGCCGAGCCCGGCCTGTCAGATCCCTTTCCGCGCTCCTTCTATGCCGTTGAGGGCGAGCTGCAGCGCTCGAGCGGAATGATTCTTCAGCCGGGTATGCTTTTCGAGATTCATCCGATGTTTCTGTTCAGCGGCGGTGCCGCCGGCGTCGGAGACATCGTACTGGTCGGCGACGGTGGCGCAGAACCGTTGACCACCACCGCGCGGGAATTGTTCGGCCTGCCTGGCTGACGACCGGCAACGCCGGTGGGCTTTGACAGCCCGCTTTTGCGGCATTGCCGACGCGTGGTGCTTTCGCCGTGAACACCGCCAAAGCGTCCTTCGCACAGGACGGTTCTGACTTTTCCTAGGCAAAGCCTCAACTTCTCATAGCAAAACGCGTTGGCATTTTTTCTGCATACCAACAATATGCCAACACCTTTTGCTTGGCATCCCCTCTGCAAGCGGCGTCGCGTTCACGCGCAGTCGCAAGGAAAGGAAGCAACAATGAATCGTTCTCTGATCGATCATCCGGTCTCGCGGCGCGCGGTCTTGTTGGGCGCATCGGCCGCGGCGTTGACTTCAGTGCTCCCCTTACGCGCCAAGGCAGCTCAAGAGCTTGTTGTGGGCATGTATCCCGGCGCCTGGGAGGACGCTTACACGGCGATCGTGGTCCCTGCGCTCCAGAAGCAGGACATAGATCTGAGCTTTGCAAGTCTGCTCGCCGACGATGAGGTAGCGAAGGCGAGCGCGTCTCGCGGCAAGCCACCGTTCGATGCGCTTGTTCTTGATCCCGGTCCCCGCATCGTCGCCATCGATGCGGGCATTCTGGAACCATTCGACGCTACCAAGCTCACCAATCGCGACTTCGTCCCCCCGGTGTTTGTCGACCAGTGGGGCGTCGGCGTCTCAGCACAGATGATCGGGATCGGCTACAATCCGAAGAAGGTCGACAAGCCCACCGGATGGCTCGACCTCCTCAGTCCGAAATATTACGGCAAGGTCGGATTGACCGGCTTCCAGACGTCGTCGAGCGTGCTCGGCCTGCTCGAAATGAACAAGCAGCTCGGGGGATCCGTTGACGACGTCTCGCCGCTGTTCAAGGCGTTGAAAGAATTCCTGCCGCACGCTGGCGCGGTCGGCGATGGCGTGTCGATACCGACGCTTTTCCAGCAAGGCCAGATCGACGTCCTGTTCCACACCTACACCGGAATTTCCAACCTCCAGGCTCGGGGCGTCGACATCGAGTTCGTCAATCCGGATTCCGGCACGCCGATGTTCTACAACACGCTGCACATTGCCAAGGGCGCCCAGCAGCCGGACCTGGCATACAAGTACATCGACACGGTCATCAGTGCTCCGGTGCAGACCGCGCTGCAGGCCAAGCCCTATAACTTCCTGTCAGTGAACAACAACGTTGACCTCTCGGCGGACTTCCCACCGAGCGTGATCAAATCACACGACGACCTGGCGAAAATGATCACGTACGATTGGGCGAAGATCAACAAATACCTCCCCGGCTGGGTGGACGAATACACCAAGACGGTTGCCAGCTAAGTGGCTCGAATTTCTCGCTCGACGCCGCGCCGAGCAGGCGTCGAGCTACCCTTTCGTTTTGGGCAATGGCAGCTTGCGATACCGCTAGCTGCCTATTTTGCGTGCTTCTTCCTCGCGCCGATCGCGATCCTTGTCTTCGTCAGTTTCCATTCTGGCAACGATCTCACCACCGCGAGCCCGGCGCAGTACGTGCGGTTCGCCAGCGATGGATTTGGCTGGAAGATAACCGCTTACACGATCTTGCTCGGGGTGAAGACCGTCATCGTCACCAGCTTCCTGTCGTATCCGGTCGCACTTCTTTATCTCGGCGGCGGAAGACTCCTCCGACGCTTCTTGCTCGCGGTCATCATCCTGCCGCTGCTGATTGGGACCGTGGTGCAGACCTTCGCCTGGGTCGTGATCCTCGGAGACCAAGGCCCGATCAACAATCTTGCCAGCTGGCTCGGCCTGATCTCGTCGCCGATCAGGCTTCTCAACAACGAGGCCAGCCTTGTCGTGCAGCTCGCACAGAGCGAGATGGCAATCATGGTCCTGGCGCTTCTCACTGTTCTCCTGCGCGTCGATCCCTTTCTGCTTGAGGCGTCGACTTCGCTGGGCGCCGGCCCCTGGCGCACCCTGTTTCGCATCATCATGCCGCTCAGCATGCCCGGGTTCGCGGCCGGTGCGATCATCGTGTTCGCGGGCGCGGTCAGTGCCTACTTTTCGCAGGCGATCATAGGCGGCGGCCGGCTAGTCTATCTACCGCAATACATGAACAACCAGGTTTCGGTGCTCTTCAACTGGCCATTCGGCGCTGCGCTGGCGGTGGTATTCACACTGGCGGTGCTTGCGACCATCACAATGTTTGCGCTCGTAACGCGCCGCAGCGCCGCCTACGTCCATGACTGATCTCGTAGCCGTTCCCCGCCTGCAGCGCGAAGGCCTCACATACCGCATCTTGCTTCGCGCGATCGCCGGTTTTGCGATCCTTCTGCTGCTGGCGCC
Organism: Bauldia sp.; assembly: GCA_035549395.1. Classification (GTDB taxonomy): domain Bacteria; phylum Pseudomonadota; class Alphaproteobacteria; order Rhizobiales; family Kaistiaceae; genus DASZQY01. Next base: position 1,995 of record DASZQY010000334.1, on the reverse strand, counting down.
GATCGTCGTCGTCCTCCTCGTGTCGCTCACCAGCGGCCTTGCGCTCAAGTTCCCGCCACCGGGTTTCTCGCTCAGATGGTACGCGGCATTGTTCGATTCGGCGCAGTCGCGTCCGATACAGCGGGCGGCTCTGCACAGCTTCGAGATAGCGGTCAGCGCCACCGTGGTCGCGGCTGTGCTTGGCACGATGGCCGCGCTGGCAATCGGCAGAAGTCGGAGCGCTTGGGCGCGCGCGCTCGACATTCTCTTCGTCATGCCGCTGGTCGTGCCCTCGCTCGCTTACGGCCTAGCTGCGCTCATGTACTTTACCCTGCTGGGATTTGGCGGGTCGCTGCCCCTCATTGTGATTGGCCACGTTATCATTGTCGTTCCGTTCATCATCCGGACGACGAGTGCCGGCCTGTCGCAACTCGACGCTAACCTGCTGGATAGTTCCGCCAGCCTCGGCGCCGGCGCGTTCTTTACATTCCGTCGGGTAACGCTGCCGATCATCGCGCCTGGCATCGCTGCCGGCGCATTCATCGGCTTTATGGCGTCTTTCGACAACGTTCCGGTGTCGCTCTTCCTTTCGGACGCCAGAACCGAAGTGCTGCCGATGCGCATGTGGGGAATGCTGCAGACCAATCTCGATGTTCGAACGGCGGCGGTCTCTGGCCTGATCACGATTACCGCGTTGACCCTGCTGATGGTCATGGATCGGCTGTTTGGCCTTGATCGGCAACTCCGCTAGGCCGGAAGCATGGATGTTGCATGGCAACGGCTTTGATACGGACGTCGAGCGTCCTCGATACACAACAGGAAATCGCCGGTGTGACCGACACCCCGCAGAATGCGCCTCGGGAATATCGTGCACAGAGCTTGCGCCTTGAACGCATTTTCCACGAGTACGAAAGGGTAGCCGCCGTCAACGATATCAGCCTCTCAGTCGATCCGGGCGAGATGATTGCACTCCTTGGCCCGAGCGGTTGCGGCAAGACGACCCTGCTCAGAATCATTGCGGGTTTCGTGCGGTCGACGCGCGGCCGCGTGTTGGTCGACGGCCTGCCGATCGATCATCTGCCCGCTTCGCGCCGCCGCGTGGGCATCGTCTTCCAAAATTATGCGCTCTTCCCGCACATGACGGTGGCGCGCAACGTCGCCTATGGCCTGGAAGCTGCGGGCGCAGGCTCCTCGGAAATTGCCGAGCGCGTCGCCGCCATGCTTTCGCTGACGCGCATCGAGAGCCTCGCCGATCGCTATCCGCGCAAGCTCTCCGGCGGCCAGCAGCAGCGCGTTGCTCTCGCCCGTGCCCTGGCGATCCGTCCGCGCATTCTTCTCCTTGACGAGCCGCTCGCCGCCCTCGACAAGGCCCTGCGCTTCGAGATGCAGTTCGAACTTCGTCGTATCCAGCGTGACTTGGGGATAACGGCGATATTGGTCACTCACGACCAGGACGAGGCCATGAGCATGGCGAGCCGCATCGCCGTGATGCGCTCCGGGCAGGTGGAGCAGTTCGCCACCGCGAGCGATCTCTACGACGCCCCGGCAAATCTGTTCGTCAGCAGTTTCATCGGTGCCGCCAATCATCTCGAAGGCAGAATTGTCGACTCGGACAATTCGCAAGTACGAGTCCGGCTGGCCGTCGGGGCATGCATCGTTGTGCCGGGCCGATTTCTTCAAGGCGACCCGGTCATGGTCTCGGTGCGGCCCGAGCAGTTCTCCATTGTCGACGACATTGCTGAGGACTGCTTTCAGATTGACGTGGTCGCCGCCATTCCTGTTGGACCTTCGCTCATGTATGAAGCGGTCACTCCGGATGGCCTGAAATTGAAAATAGGCGAGCCGCGTGGCGGAAACGCTCCACGATCGCTCGGCCGATACTATTGCTGCGTTCGGACGGGCGCGCAGGTGCAGATTTTCAAGAATGACGGGGCGTCCCCAGCCTAGGACGTGGCACAAAGCGGACAGCGACTACCGGGAGCGACGTCCCGGAGGCAGCGTCACGGGTTGTTTCGC
>DASZQY010000333.1:0-12958 GCA_035549395.1 Bauldia sp. | reverse complement strand
ATGCGCTTTTCGCGCCCGCCTGCGGCAGCTTGTCGGCGCCGCGATTCCGGCGAATTCCTCGTAGGTTTTTGCGATGCACCCATATCGAAGCCACACCTGCGGCGCGCTGCGCGCCGGCAATGTCGGCGAGACGGTTCGCCTATCCGGCTGGGTGCACCGCGTGCGCGATCACGGCGGCCTTCTGTTCATCGATCTCCGTGACCACTACGGCCTGACCCAGGTGGTCGCCGACCCCGATAGTCCTGCCTTCAAGATCGCTGAAGCGGTGCGGTCGGAATGGGTGATCCGGGTCGACGGCAAGGTGCGGACACGCCCGGCCGGAACCGAAAATCCGGAACTGCCAACCGGCGCGGTTGAGGTGTTTGCCAACGCAATCGACGTGCTTTCAGCGGCAGCCGAATTGCCGCTGCCGGTCTTCGGCGATGCCGATTACCCGGAGGAGACGCGCCTCAAGTACCGCTTCCTCGACCTCCGGCGCGACAAGCTTCACCGCAACATCATCAGGCGGAGCGAGATCATTTCCTCGATCCGCCGCCGCATGACCGGCGCCGGCTTCTTCGAGTTCCAGACGCCGATCCTGACGGCATCCAGCCCGGAGGGTGCGCGCGACTTCCTAGTGCCGTCGCGCCTGCATCCCGGCAAGTTCTATGCGCTGCCGCAGGCGCCGCAGCAGTTCAAGCAGCTCACCATGATCGCGGGCTTCGACCGCTACTTCCAGATCGCGCCGTGTTTCCGGGACGAGGACGCCCGCGCCGACCGCTCGCCGGGCGAGTTCTACCAGCTCGACATCGAGATGAGTTTCGTCGAGCAGGAGGACGTCTTCCAGGCGGTCGAGCCCGTGCTGCGCGACCTGTTCGTCGAGTTCGGCAACGGCAAGCGGGTGACCGACAAGTTCCCGCGCATCGCGTACGCCGACTCGATGCGGAAGTACGGCTCCGACAAACCCGATCTCCGCAACCCGATCGAGATGGCGGACGTCACCGACGCCTTCCGCGACTCCGGCTTCAAGGTGTTCGCCGGCCAGATCGCCGCCGACGCGAAGGTCGAGGTGTGGGCCATTCCGGCGCCGACCGGCGGCAACCGCGCCTTCTGCGACCGCATGAACTCATGGGCGCAGGGCGAGGGCCAGCCGGGGCTGGGATATATCTTTTTCCGTGACGACGGCGAGGGCGCCGGCCCGATCGCCAAGAACATCGGGACGGACCGCACCGAGGCCATCCGCGAAAAGCTCGCGCTCAAGGACGGCGATGCGGTGTTCTTCGTCTGTGGCCGGCCGGAAAAGTTCACGGCCTTCGCCGGCGCCGCGCGCAACCGCATCGGCAAGGAACTCGGCCTGACCGATGAGGACCAGTTCGCGTTTTGCTGGATCGTCGATTTCCCGATGTACGAGTGGAGCGAGGAGGAGAAGAAGATCGACTTCTCCCACAACCCGTTCTCCATGCCGAACCTCGACCACGACCGGTTCCTGGCGCTCGATGCCGGCGACCGCGACACGATCCTCGGCATCAAGGCGATCCAGTACGACATCGTCTGCAACGGCATCGAGCTTTCCTCCGGCGCCATCCGTAACCACAAGCCGGAGATCATGAAGAAGGCGTTCGCGATCGCCGGCTACGGCGAGGACGTGCTGGAGGCGAAGTTCGGCGGCATGCTGCGGGCGCTGTCGCTCGGTGCCCCGCCGCACGGCGGTATCGCGCCCGGCATCGACCGCATCGTCATGCTCCTCTGTGGCGAGGAGAATCTCCGTGAAGTGACTCTCTTCCCGATGAACCAGCGCGCTGAAGACCTGATGATGGGCGCTCCGTCGGAAGTGACGGCGAAGCAGCTCCGCGAGCTGCACATCCGCATCGACCTGCCGAAGTAAGGGCTGCGCCCGAATTCAGGTTGCCCGCACCGGCGTGGAAGTCGCCGCCTCTCCCCGGAGGGGAGAGGTCGCGTTTGCCTTATGAGTGAAACGAATTAGGCAAACCGGGTGAGGGGGCTCTGCGCTTTTTCCGGCGAGGGCAATCCCCCCTCACCCTTCGCGTCTAGTTCGCTGACGCTCACAAGAGGCGAAGCCCTCTCCCCTCCGGGGCGAGGGGAAGACCCGGTTGGGTCGCGGTGAATGCCGAATGGGCACCTACGCCGAAAGCTGGCGCGAGATCGCCTGGGTGGCGACGGTAAGCGCGTGGGCTGCCGCGCCGCGGACTGACAACAATCGTTTGTCGGGCAGCGAAAGACTAAGCGCTGCCAGGGGGTAATGATCGCCGTCCAGTATCGGCACGCCGATGCAGGCGAAGCCATCTTCGGCTTCCTGTCGCTCGATCGAGTGCCCGTTCTCGCGCGCCTCTCCGAGCTGCCGGCGCAGCGCGCTGCTCGAGCGAATGGTGCGCGCGGTCATTTCTCCGAGAGGCCAATCGAGGATCGTCGCGCGCTCCGCCGGTGGCAGGAACGCCAGGATCGCCTTGCCGAGCGCCGTCGCATGAATGGGATGATGGTCGCCGATGCGCGCGCGCATGCGGCCAGCGTGGCTGTCGCGCACCATCTCGACATAGACGACGTCGGTGCCGTTGCTGACGGCGAGGTTCACCGTCGCGTTGAACGCTTGCATCAGGTGTTCCATCTCCGGGATGGCAACACGACGCAGCCGCGACAGGCTTTTCTCCGACTGCGCGAACATTCGCACGCGCGGGCCGATGCCGTAGCGGTCGTTCTCGACGTCGTGGCGGAGGAAGCCGGCGGCCGCCAGCGTCTGGAGGTAGCGATAAGCCGTGGTCTTCGGCAGGCCGAGTTCGCGCGCGATGTCCGTCAACTTCACGTCGTGGACCTTCCAGCCGATCGTTTCCAGCAGGCGCAAGGCCTTCAGGATCGGCTGCACGACATACGGATTTGGTGCCATGGCGGCTGCTCAATTCCGTCCGGTGGAACAGCGCACAATTTACGGCCCTGGCGCCACGGCTGTCTACTCCACGAGCGAACAGGGCGCCGACAGCCCGTCTCAGGGACACATACAGTGCAAAAGGAACGATCCGGCGGACCTTCGGCGGCGATCGCGGCGGCGGAACGCGGGCAGCTCAGCACGGCACTGGCCCTCGACGTGCTCGATGCGCGCGGCTTCAGGCATCAAGCCGTTCAGTGCGGGATCGTCCCGCGCACGACGACAAAGGTCACGGTCGGTCGCGCCAAGACGCTGCTGTGGATGGACTTCGCGCACAGCGATCCCAAGACCTACATCCTCGAGCTCGAGGCCGTGGACTCTATCGCCGCCGGCGAGATGATCATCTGCGCGACGGGTGGCTCGCAGCGCGCCGGTGTCTGGGGCGAATTGCTCACCACCGCCGCGCAGCGGTGCGGCGCGACGGGCGTCGTTACCGACGGCGCCGTGCGCGACGTTGCGCTGATGGAAGCGATGCTATTTCCCGTCTTCTCGCAACACCTCTCGGCTTACGACAGCTTCAATCGCCAGAAGGTCGTCGCCTACGACGTCCGCGTCGAAATGGGCGGTGTCACAATCGATCCGGGCGACCTGATCGTCGCCGACCGCGACGGCGTTGCTGTTGTGCCGGCGGCGATGGAAGAGGAGATCGTCGCCGCGGCGGTGGACAAGGCGACCCGCGAGGATGGCTTTCGCGCCGGCGTTCGCAACGGCATGTCGCTCGTCGACGCCTACGCCCGTTTCAAGGTGCTGTGAGGCCGGAGATGCTCAAGCTCTCCATGGTGGCCGTGCCGACGACCGAGCAGCGCCTCGCGGCGATCGCCCAGATCGGTGTTCGCCATCTCGTCCACTACGACATGGCGAACGACACGCGAAAGTTCGACGATCTCGAGGCGCTGATTGCCCAGGCGGCGCGCGCCGGGCTCGACGTGCCGGTGTTGGAGTCGGGGCCGCCGATGGACCGCATCGTGCCGGGGGGAGAGGGGGCCGACGAGCAGATCGAGCATTGGGTGAGTGTGCTGCCGCGGCTCGGCCGGCTGGGGGTCAAGGTGATCTGCTACAACTTCATGCCGCAACTCGCGCATGACTGCATTGTCGTGCGCACCGACGAGGAAGCGCCGACACGCGGCGGCGCCATCACCACCGCCTTCCGCAAGGCCGACCTGCCGGCCGGTGCGCTGACCGCCGCGCCGCAAGTCCGGGAAACGGTGCTGCGCGAGAACCTCGCCCGCTTCCTGCGCCGGGTTCTGCCGGTCGCGGAAGCGGCGGGCGTGAAGCTCGCCATGCATCCCGACGATCCGCCGCTCAATCCGATCGGTGGCTTCGCGCACGTGATGTCGAGCCCTGCCGATCTCGACTGGCTGATGGAATTCGATGCCAGTCCGTCGAACGCGCTGACGCTCTGCGCCGGCTCACTGGGCGAGATGGGTCTCGACCCGTCGGAATGCGCGCGCCGCTATCGCGACCGCATCCCGTTCGTCCATTTCCGCAACATTCGCGGCACCATCGACGATTTCATGGAAACCTGGCCCGACGACGGCGATCTCGATCTGCCCGGTTTCATCTCAACGTTGCTCGATCTCGGTGTCGACTCCTACATCCGCCCCGATCATTCGCCCCGCCTCGCGACGGAGCGGCCGGGGACGGTTGGCTACGGCTTCGACGGCCACGTCTTCACCCTCGGCTATATGCGCGGGTTGATCGACGCCGCCACCGGCCGCAGCGCCTGATTGGACTGCGCTCAAACGGTAAGGAGGGAAGATCATCATGTTTGGATCAGGGACAGTAGTACGCAGAAGCGTTCTTCTGGGCATCGTCGCCGGAGCAATGGCGGCGATGACAGCAGGGGCCCAGGCCGCCGACGACACGCTCTCCAAGGTGACGGCGAGCCACGCCATCGTCATGGGATTCTACAATGAGCCGCCCCACAACTGGGTCGAGTTCACCGGTGGCGGTTACAAGGGCATGGACTACGACATGGCCGCCGCCATCCTGGGCAAGCTCGGCGTGACCCAGATCGACCAGATCGCGGTCGACTGGTCGGGCCTGATACCGGGTCTGCAGGCCAAGCGCTGGGATATGCTGGCGGTCGGCATGAGCATCACCGAGGAGCGCGCCAAGCAGGTCGCCTTCACGACGCCGATCTACCAGTACGGCTCGGCGCTGATCGTGCCGAAGGGCAATCCGAAGGGCATCAAGGGGACCGATCAGTTCGCCGGCAACAAGATCGGCGCTATTCTGGGCAGCACGGACGCGGACCTGATTACCGCCCAGAAGGGCGATCTCGTCGCGTTCAAATCGCATCCCGAAATGATTGCCGGCCTGAAGGCCGGCCGCATCGATGCGGCGCTGGCCGACGAGACCACCGCTGGTTACGCCAACGTCGTCTCTCCGGAGCCCGACATCGAGATCATGCATGACTGGCAGGGCAAGGCCGCCCGGCCGACCGGCTTCTCGGTGCGGCTTGACGACACCGCGATGCTGAAGGCGCTGAATGACGGCATTGCGGAGATCAAGAAGGACGGTACCCTCGCGCAGATCCTCGAGAAGTACGGTCTGACGGCAGACAATATCGTCCAGTAGGAGTCTTCCGAGGGAGGCCCTGCACGAAAGAAAATGCAGCCAAAGCTAAGCGACTTTCTGCTGTACCTTCCGACACTGCTGGTCGGCGCGAGGCTGACGATCCTGCTCAGCCTCGCGACGTTCTGCCTGGCGGTCGTGATCGCGCTTCTGGTCGCGCTCGGCCGCCTGTCGCGCTTCCGCCTGCTGCGCGCGGTGCTCACCGTCTACGTGGAGTTCATTCGCGGCACGCCTGGCCTCGTGCAGATCTACTACATCTTCTACGTGCTGCCGGTCTGGGGGCTGACGCTCGACGCCGCCATGGCCGGGGTCATCGGCCTCGGTCTGAATTACGGTGCCTATCTGTCCGAGGTGTTCCGCAGCGGCATCCGCTCCGTGCCGCTGACGCAGCGGGAAGCGGCGACGACCATCGGCCTCAGCTATTTCCAGACGCTGCGCTTCGTCATCCTGCCGCAGGCGTTCCGCAACGTGCTGCCGCCGACCGTGAATTACTTCCTGTCGCTGTTCAAGGATACGTCGCTGCTCTCGGTCATCACGCTTCAGGAACTCACCTTCAGCGGCATGCTTCTGATTTCGACGACGTTCAACTCGTTCGTCATCCTGACGGAGATCGCGCTGATCTATTTCGTCATGTGCTACCCGATCGCGCTTCTCTCGACTTACCTCGAATATCGGCTGCACCGGCGTTCGCGGCGGCCGGGCTGGCGCGTGATGTGGCTGCGCATGATCCCGGGGCTGACCCGTGCCTGACGCATCCTCACGGACGGGCGAGCGGGCGATGGACAAGACGCCGATTGTCCGCGTCGAACGCGTCGAGCAGGGGTATCACGGCGTGCCGGTGCTGCGCGGCGTGGACCTCACGGTTTCCGCGGGCGAAACGCTGGCGATCATCGGGCCGTCGGGATCGGGCAAGTCGACGCTGCTGCGCGTGATCGCGCACCTCGTGACGATCAGTGCCGGACGCGTCGTGGTCGACAATCTGGAGATCAGCAATCCGAAGGTCGATCTCAGGCGGCTCCACCAGACCGTCGGCATGGTCTTCCAGAGCTACAACCTGTTTCCGCACATGACCGCGCTCCGCAACATCACGCTGGGTCTGACCGAAGTGCTGGGGCGGCCGCGCGCCGAGGCGGAGGAGATCGCCCGCAAGTTCCTGCGCAAGGTGCGGCTGGAAGGGAAGGAAAACGCGCATCCCGACGAGCTGTCCGGTGGCCAGCAGCAGCGCGTCGCGATTGCCCGCAGCCTGGCTCTCAATCCCAAGATCATGCTGCTCGACGAAGTGACGGCCGCGCTCGACCCGGAGACGGTGAAGGAAGTGCTGGTCACGATCCGCGAGCTGGCGGAGGAGGGCATGACGCTGCTGATCGTGACCCATGAAATGGGCTTTGCCCGCGAGGTTGCGGACCGGGTGGTATTCATGGATGGAGGCGTGGTGATCGAGCAAGGCAGGCCCGAGAAGATGTTCAAGGCCGCCGAACACGCCCGCACCAGAGCATTCCTCGAGAAGGTGCTCTAGGCAGTTACGGCTCCGGCTCCTCGGCCGGCGCAGTCGTGGCGGCGGGCGCAGCGGACGGCGGCGTGGGCAGTGTCGGCAGCGCCGCACCGGGTGTGCCGGGCGTGCCGGTGAGGCTGACGCCGAGCAGGCTGAACAGGCTCCACGGCGAAGACTTCGCCGTATCGGCGACCTGCGACAGCGGCACCGGCGCCTTGGGCGCCGCCACGGCGGTGACCGAACCCCCACTGGAGAGGAATGCCTGAACGACCGGCGCCGTCTTCATGATGAGATCGCGGTCGCCAAGCAACATCAGCATGAACGGCACGCTCTTGGCGAACTGGTCGCGGAATTTCTGCGGATCGACGTTGAGCTTCGACGCCTGCAGCACGAGCGCACGCTCGACCAGCGAGCCGTCGGTGAGGGTGCCGGAGCCGTCCTTCAGCGACAACTTGTCGAGTGCGTCGCTCGCGACTGCCATGTGCTCCGCATCGGTTGGCGGGATGGCTGCAATATCGGCCTGGCCGCTGATCGAGGCGGCGTCCTTCACCGCCAGGCTGGCGTCACGCACCGCGATAGTGCCGTCGGCGCCCCAGGTGGCCTTGGCGCCGCCATCGACCTGCAGCCGATCGTAGCCGTAGCTGGCGAGGAGCCGCTGCACGAGATCCGACGGGATGATGCCGGCGGGCAGATCAAGGCCGGCCAGCGCGACGCCGAGCGAGGTCGGGATCTTGTCGGCCCAGTTGCCGAGATCGACACGCAGACGGTCGAGCTTCATCTCGGGCGCGTTCGCAATCGCGACATCGACGCCCGCGATCTCGCCATAGCCAAGCGTGGGCAGGACCGAGCTGTATTTCGCGTCGCCACCGGCAAGCGCGGTCTCAACCACGTCGGCGACCGTGGCGAGCGGCGGCAGCGAGAGATTGCCGAAGGCAATGCGCCCGATGGTGACCTTGCCCTGACCGGTGACGGCGCCGGTGAAGTCGCCGAGCGAGAAGGCGCCGATCGAATCCGTCGAGGCGTCGACCAGCGTGAGATCGCCGAGATGGACGCCTTCGAGCCCGGAGCCGTTCATCGAGAGGTCGCTGACCTCCATGCGCCCGACGCCGAGCGGCGACAGGGCCGCGCCGACGCCCCGCACGACATCTGCGGGGGATTGCGACTCCGGATCGGCCGCGGGCGGCGGCGGCGCGATAGTCGGCCGGCGCACGATGAAATTGTCAAACGCCACGCTGCCGATCTTCACGTCGATACCGGGCACCGAGACGCCGACGCCGCTGTAAACGACACGGCCCATGGCCTGATGCCAGCTCGAGTCGCCGTCGCTGCGGAAGGGGACGAGCATCGCCGCAATGTCGATGTCGTGCGTCTCGGAAGTCGCGACCGTCAGCGACACCAGCGGCTGCTGGTTGGCCGAGGTCGCGGGAACGGAAGGATCGGAGCCCGGCGAATCCGTCCGCAGCGGGCCGGCGGTGAGAGACGAGACCTTGCCGTCGCCGAGGCCGGTGAGCTTGAGGTTGGCGTAGGTGCTCCACGTCGCGATGCCGGCGATGGTCTCGACCACCGTGATCTTGCCGGCGCTGGCGGAGGCGGCGTGCGCGGAGAGTGCCGACGAGATGAGCGCGACGATCGAGCCGGTCGGCTGGGCATCGTCCCAAACCGCACTGCCCGTCATCGGCAGCGCCGGCGACTCGACCGTCGCCTGGTCGATGCGAACCGAGTAGGCGCCAGCATCGACCCGGAGATTGGCGACGTCGATCTCCTGGGCGCTGAACGTGCCCGGCGCGCCCTGTTCGAAGCCGCTGACGACGAGCTGCCCGACGGTCGCCTTGAAGCCGGGCTTGTCGGCCGCGACGGTGAGGTCGCTGACGGTCGCCTTGCCGGACGTGTCGACGGTGACACCGCCGACGCTGGCCGACCAGTCGGGCGAGGCATCGACGGCGGCGACCCACGACCGAATGGCGGCCTCGACCGGCGTGTCTGGCATCGACGGCGGCTGGACGACCGGCGGCGGGGCCGGCGGAACGGGCGGCGCCTCGAGGACGGGGGTGCCGTCGTTTGGCGCAGTTTCGATGGGTGCGCCTGCCGCGGGAGCCGCCTCTGCCGGCGGCCCAGCCGGCTCGGTCGCCTCGCTTGCAGGCGGCGGTGTCGCGGCCTCGGGCGCAGTGTTCGCCGCGGGTGGCGCTGGCGTGACAGGCGTGAGGCCGTCGGATGACGGGAAATCAGAGAGGCCGGGAGGAGATTGCCCCGGCGGCGCGGAACCGGCGTCCTGAGCCTCAAGCGCGAGCGGGGCCAGCAGCACGGTGAGCGCGGCCGCCGCCAGTACCGCTGCCTTCAGCCGCATCGCCGCCTCTAGTTGTTGGCCGTGACCGAAAGGCCAAGCAGATCGGGGATGGTGCCCGGCGCATGCAGCGCCGCGCGCATCGCCTCGCTGAGTGGCACGGGCTGCGGCGCGGCCGCAGTGATGGTCAGCGAGCGCGGATCGGCAAGGAAGGCGGTGAACGCCTTTTCAGCCTCATCGCGGAAGGCGGCGTTCTTCACGAAGCCGAGGAAGAAGGGCAGGGCGGCGGTGGTGATCTGCGCGCGCACGTCATCGCGTGTGCCGCCCAGCATCTGCGCCTGCATGTCGAGCATGTGCTCGACGAAGCCGCTGTTGTCGAGACGCAGCGACACCTGCTCGAGCTTCGCGGCGGCGCGGGCATCCTTGGCCTTCGCCGGGTCGGCGATGCCGCGCATGGAAAGATCGCTGACCTTGCCGCTGACCGTGATCCTGCCCATGTCGGGCGCGCCGATCGAGAACGACGTCAGCGTGACGTTGTCGGCGTTGGTGTCCCATGCGCCGTCGAACACCATGTCGGCGGTGACGCTGTCGTAGTTCAGCATGGTGATGAAGGCGCCGACATAGGAATTGGCAAGCAGCGCCGGGCTGAGTTTCAGGCCGTGCGCCTCCCAGTGGATCGCGGCCGGCGCTGCGGCGGTGATGTCGCCGATCGAGCCGGAGACGGAGGCCAGCGTGACCGGCGTGGCGAAGCGGCGGCCGCTGATCGTGATGCCGGCGGCGGAGAAGGCGGCAAACGGGCGGATCTTGGCGCGCGCCGTCACCTCGGCGGCGGAAGGGACGACGACGGTGTCCAGACCGGCGGTGGTCCAAGTCATCTGCTCGTGGCGGGCGGTCGTCGTGCCGTTGTCGAATTCGAGGTGCGTGGCCGTGAAGCCGCCGCCGCTGCGCTCGGCAACGCCCGAAAGGACCAGCGCCGGGATGGTCACCGCGCTCTGCGCCGGCGGCGCAGATGGAGCAGCGGGTGTCGTCGTTTCGGCGGCGGCCTTCGTCGGTGCGGGGGCCGGCGCGGCGGAAGGCGCGACCTCGACGATCTTCACGTCCGACAGCGTGACCGTGTCGCCGGAGGCGGCAGCACCGGAATAGGTGAGGGTGGCCTGGCCGGTGGCGGCGACCGCCGCGGCCAGCGCCTTGCCAACGTCGTCGGCCGAAGGGGCAGCCAGCGCCGGGGCGACAACCGCCAGGAAAGCCAGGCCGCCGGCCATGGCGGCGATGCCGCGGCGCGCCCGCGGCCAATGCGATTCAGCCTGTAAGATCATCAGGTTAATTCGAGAATCCTGCCCGCGCCCACCGAGGATAGTGGCGGGACTTCAAGGCAAGGACAAGGCGCGCCGGGCGGCGCGGAGGCTCAGACGTGCAGGCCGACGATGTGCAGGCTCGCTACCGCGAGCGAATACACGAGGCGGCACGTGGCGCCATGGTTCTGGCTGATATCCCAGATCGAGGCGCCGAACACACCTACGAGGGCAGAAAGCGCGTGCATGGGAGCAGACCATACGCGCCATGTCTTGCATCGCGGCTAATGCGATTGCGATAAATTTCATTAACAGCAGATTGCCCGGAGCCCGGAAAAACCGTTACAGCCGGCGGAGCGCAGCAAGGATGCGTTAGCCATGGGATCGGAGGATTACCTGGCCTCCGCTCCATGACAATCTCGCCGCGTTCAGCGGTTGCGTGCGTCAAAACCGAAGAGAACGCGCTCGTCTCGTTGGTTTGCGTGAGGAGCCACGAGCCGCCACGACGGAAACGACCAAAGTTGATTCGGCTCCGAACCGGAAAACACAGTTCCCGTGGCCAAATCGACCAATTCAGTCCGCCCCGGAAAATCGCCCTCGCGTTCAACACGAAGACGAGCTCGACCCCCAACGATAACACAGGTGCCCACCCGATCGAAAAGATCATGCCCACGCGGACTCACTCCATCGGTCAGTATCTCCCATCTAACAGGTGAAGCGTAGGAAAGGCAGAACGGGATATCTGCCCAGCCCTCGACTAAGCGCGGAAGTATTCTATTGCTAGGCCCTGAAAGGACGACGAAGCTGACCCCGGTGGTACCGTCTCGCGAGAGAAGTGGAATAACTAACCATCCGTCGTCGCGAGGGATGTATGCGGGAACTCCCTTTGCCGCCTCTGCGAGCGAGCAGTCCTTGTATTCGGGGAAAACGCTGATCATCGAGCCTAGTCCCAACCACGCCTGACATCAGCGCGCTTGCATTTTGGGCACCTTATCGGCCCCGTTGGCATGCGATCCTTGCGAACCTGCTCCATTTCAGCGGGCGTCATTGCTTCTGCCTCGAAACGCTCCCCGCAGTTAAGGCAACGGAATCGAACAAGCTCACTCATACTCGATGCCTGCGTCCTTCATGAGATCGTTCCATAGATCTCTGGCCACCTCTTCGGCATTGAACTTCTCTTTGTCGGAGTGGCCAAACCCGAACGAGTTCAGACGTAGAAAAAGCTGATATTCATCGGCATCCACGTTGATAATGCCGTTGGCAGTACCTTCGGGGGCGTGCGCCGAATTGGTGTAGGTGATGTCCCCCATGCTGCGACTCTTGTGGTTGTGGACTGTGATGTGCGCCTCACCACGCTGACGCGCTCGGTTTACGATTGTGCAGGTAAAGGCGGTGCTCCCGATCCGCTCGTAACGGGCCTTCAAGGGGTCGCCGACTTGATTGAGTTCGCGAGCCGATCTTTCGAAAAGCGAGCAGATAGTTTCGAATGCGGCGTCGCGAAATTCCGCTCTGTCGATCACGTCGAACTCGCGCTTAATCCGCATGCGCCGCGTCGAGGTAGGCGTAGTGATGGCTTCGTCGCTCGGTCGGATGGGAGGTTCCGCCTCCGAAAGGAGCTCGCGAAGCCCGCTTGTCACATCCAAGAGCGCCACGTTTTCATTTGCGAACAGAGATATAGCCTTGCCGTCTGTCGGAAGCGCCTTGAAGACTGCTAGAGGCGACGCAAGCCAATCACAGGGCTCTGCGATGATTGGAACAATCCTCATAGAACCCTGGTTGCTCCTTGCCACAGCGGCCTTCATCTCTCGGTCGTAGCAATAAGGAGACGCCAGAAAATCGGCGCTGACCAAAGGGAGGAATAGATCACTTTGGCCAAACGCCGCGTCGATCTTGCCATCGATCTTATCGCCCGGTGCGATCCGTCGGTCATGCCAGATCGAAATCAGACCCTCACGTTGCAGCATGGCCAAATGTTTGTGGAGTCTGCCGAGAACTCGCTCATCCAAATGCGAGTAGGAAATGAAAGCTGTGGCGCTCATAGACTAATGCGTACTTGAGTTGTTCTTATATATCAAGAGCGGCGCTATGGCACCGCTCTCAATTCACAGTTGTTTCGCTAGCTGCACCCCGTCGTGGCGCCGCAGGTGTCGCACTTGAGGCAGGTGCCGTTGCGCACCAGCGTGAAGTTTCCGCATTCGCCGCACGCGTCGCCCTGGTAGCCGGCGATGCGGGCCGCCGCGGAGCGTTCCGCCTTTGATGGGCCGTCGGCTTTCCCCTGAGTGCCGGCGGGCTGGAAGGTCGCGTTCAGAGAAGCCGGTTCCGACTTCACCGCGGCCGGGCGGGCTTCCGCCACCGCACGCGGCGCGGCTTCCGCCTTGGCTTTCGTCACGGGTGTGGCG
>DASZQY010000332.1:0-8006 GCA_035549395.1 Bauldia sp. | reverse complement strand
CCCCGACAGCTTCGTCGCGGTCAAGACACAAGTCGCCCAGAGCGAGCAGGCCGGGCTCCGCCAGGCCAGCTAGGGGCGAGGCGGCGCGGGCTTCACTTCCTCCGGAGGTTCGCGCCGCCTATCATCGCCGCAAGCGGAGGTGAAGCATGTCGGCGGCTGTGCTCGATTCGATACTGCGGATCGTCGTGGCAATGCTGGCCGGCATTGCTCTCGGGCTCAATCGCGACCTCCGCGGCAAGCCGACCGGCGTGCGCACGCTGGGCCTCGTGGCGATGAGCTCGGCGCTGATAACCGTCGCCACGCTCAACTACATGCGATCCAACGGCGGCATGTTTGACAACCACCCCGACGCCCTCAGCCGCGTTGTGCAGGGCGTGCTGACCGGAATCGGCTTCATCGGCGCCGGGGTCATCCTGCGCGGCGGCGACAAAGTGCGGACGCGCGGCCTCACGACGGCGGCGTCCGTGTGGACGACCGCGATCGTCGGCATCGTGTGCGGCTTCGGCGACTGGATCCTGGTTGCGGTGTCCGTCGTCCTCATGCTCGTGCTGCTCATCTTCGGCGGCGCCTTCGAGCGTTTCGTCCGCGTCAGCATCGCCCACCAAACGCGCGACACGCCGCCGGCGCCGCCATAGCCGCCGATCCCGTGCCTATCCGTAGCCAGGTGGGGCCATGAACGCCGCATCGACCGAGTCCGATCAGCACATGCCAGCCGCGAGCGGGCTGGCCGCGGGATTCTGGAACGTCCCGCTGGCCGGCGTGCTCACCGACCTGGCGGCATCGCCGGCAGGACTGTCCTCGGAGGAAGCCAGGAGCCGCGTCGGCGTCTACGGCGCCAACGCGCCGGCGACGCAGAAGCCACAGCCGGCGATCGTGCAGCTGCTGCTGCGGTTATCCAATCCGCTCATTCTGCTGCTGCTGATGGCGAGCGCGCTCTCCGCGGCCGCGGGAGACGTCAGCAGCTTCGTCATCGTCGCCGTGATCGTCGTGGTGAGCGTGCTGCTCGACTTCGTGCAGGAGCGCCACGCCGAGCACACGATGGAAGAGCTGGCGCGTTCGGTCGCGGTCACGGCCGCGGTGCTGCGCGACGGCAAGGTCGAAGAGCGGCCGGTGGCGACGCTCGTCCCGGGGGACGTCATCGCGCTCGGGCCGGGCGATCTCGTTCCGGCCGATTGCCGCCTGATCGAAGCGCGCGATCTGACCGTCAACGAGGCGCTGCTGACCGGCGAGGCCTATCCGGTCGAAAAGCACGCTGGCGATCTGCCGGGCAACGCCATGGCGGCCACGGCGGCGACCAATGCCGTTTTCCAGGCGACCTCGATCATGACCGGCAGTGGCCGCGCGGTCGTCTGCGTGACCGGCGCGGCGACGCGGCTCGGGCACATCGCCACGGCGTTGCGCTCGCGCCCGCCGGCCAGCAGCTTCGCCCTCAGCGTCAACCGCTTCGGCATGCTGATGCTGCGCATCACCGTCTTCATCGTGCTGTTCGTGCTTGCCGCCAACGTGTTCTTCGGCCGCCCGCTGCTGCAATCGCTGATGTTTGCGCTGGCGCTGGCGGTGGCGCTGACCCCTGAGCTGTTGCCGGCGATCATCGCGGTGACGCTGGCGCGCGGCGCGCGGCGTCTGGCCGACCGCAAGGTCGTGGTCAAGCAGCTGGCCGCCATCCACAACCTCGGCGCCATGGACGTGCTGTGCACGGACAAGACGGGAACCCTCACCGAGGCGCGCATCGAAGTTGCACGCAGCGTCGACGGCAGCGGCGGCGACAGCGATCGCGCCGTGCTGCTCGGCTTTCTCAACAGCCACTTCTCGAACGGCGTTCTCAGCGCGCTGGATCAGGCGATCATCGCACATGGCGGCGACGTGAATGGCTGGACCAAGGTCGACGAGGTGCCGTTCGACTATCAGCGACGGCGGATATCGCTGCTGCTGGAGAACGCCGGCAGGCGAATCCTTGTCACCAAGGGGGCGCCGGAGAGCGTGCTCGCCCAATGCCGCGAGTACGAAGCGAAGGGCGAGCGGCAAAGCCTTGCCGCACCGGCGCGGGCAGCTATCGACAGGACCTTCGGGGAACTGAGCGCGGCGGGCCTCCGCCTGCTCGCCGTCGCCTGGCGCGACGAGCCCGCCGACAAGGCGGTGGTTGGTGTCGCCGACGAAGCCGGGCTGGTCCTTGCGGGCTTCATCGCCTTCCGCGATCCGCCCAAGGCAACCGCTGGCGAGACGGTCGGCGCGCTCAAACGGCTGGGCGTCGATCTCAAAATCCTCACCGGCGACACCGAGCTGGTCACGCGCCACCTCTGCGAGGAGATCGGGATTCCGGTCACCGGCCTGCTCAACGGTGACGCGCTCGATCAGCTGAGCGAGGCGGCGCTGATGGCGCGGCTCGACGGCACGAATGTCTTCTGCCGCATGGCGCCGGCGGACAAGGAGAGGGTGATCGCGCTGGTCAGGCGGCGCGGGCACACGGTGGGCTATCTCGGCGACGGGGTGAACGACGCACCGGCGCTGCACGCCGCGGACATCGGAATTTCCGTCGACGGCGCGGCCGACGTCGCCCGGGAAGCCGCCAGCCTCATTCTCCTCGAGCACGACCTGTCGGTGGTCCTCGACGGCGTCGTCGAAGGGCGGCGCGCGGTCGAGAACGCCGTGAAGTATCTGCTCATGGGAACGAGCTCGAATTTCGGCAACATGGTGAGCATGGCAGGAGCGGCGCTGGTCCTGCCCATCCTGCCGATGCTGCCGATCCAGGTGCTGCTCAACAACCTGCTCTACGACACATCCGAGCTCGGTATTCCGTTCGACGATGTGGACGCCGAGACGCTGCAGCGGCCGGTGCGCTGGGACCTCGGCATGATTCGCAGGGTCATGCTGATCCTGGGGCCGGTCAGCTCCGTGTTCGACTTCCTGACGTTCTTCGTCCTGCTTGCCGTATTTCACGCCGGGGCAGCCGAATTTCAAACCGGCTGGTTTGTCGAATCGCTGGCGACGCAGGCGCTGGTCGTCTTTGCCATCCGCTCCCGGCGCCTGTTCTTCCGGTCGCGACCCAACCCGGTTCTGGCTACCCTCACGATTGCCGTGGTGGCGCTGGCCGCCATCCTTCCGATAACGCCGGCCGGCCCATGGTTCGGACTGATACCGCTGCCGCCGCTCTACTACGGGTTCGTCGCGGTCGCGACCGCCGCCTATCTCGCCCTCGTCGAATTGATCAAACCAGTGGTGCTGCGGGCGCCCGGTTCCAGATCATCGGCTTAACTTCGGGAGCTTGACCTCAGGCGGTGGACTTCAAGCGTTTGACTTCAAGCGTTTGACGGAGCGCGTTCCGCCCGCGAAAATGGCGCCGCCGGGGCCGACATGTCGCTGCAAGAAGCCTTTTCCGAGAACCTCGCTCGCCTGTGCGGGAACGCCGACAGTGTGTCGGCGGTCGCCAAGGCGACGGGCATCAACCGCCAGCAGTTCCAACGCTACATTTCCGGCGGGTCGATCCCCGGCAAGCGCAACCTCAAGAAGATCTGCCGGTATTTCCGCGTCTCGGAAGAACAGCTGTTCGGGTATCAGCACGAGGCGCGTCCGGTGGGCCGCGGCGAAGAAGCGTGGGCCTCGCAGGACGAGATGCGTGCCCTGCTCAAGCTCATCCACTCCGACACGCGCCCGTCGATCCGCGCCGGCGCGTACTACGCCAACTTTGCCGTCTATCACGACCGCTCGTCGCTGGTGCGCTCGGCGATGTTCATCCGGCACGAAGGCAACATGACCACGTTCCGGCGCTTCACCGGCATCGGCGAACGCCGCGGCTCGTGGTGGTCGCAGTTCTTCGGCGACCACAAGGGGATCGTGGTCGAGCGCGCGCACTGGCTCTACTTCATCGGGCTCAACGGGCGCGGCAACCGTGAACCGACGATAATGGTCGTGCGCTGGCTGTCGGGATCGCAGTTCCTGCTCGGCGGCCAGGCGATCGTGTCGGGCTCGATCGGGCCGAGCGCCGCGGCGGTGGTCATATCGCCGGCCAAACCGGGCGTTTCGACCGCCGCGGCCATCCGCGCCTCGCATATGTATTCGGTCGATGACCCGCACGTCGAGCAGTTCGTCGTCGATGCCCTGGAGGAGCAGGCCAAGCTCCTGATCGACAATGTACGGCGGCCGGATCTGCGCGTGCGTTCGATCGGCGCGAAGCAGCGCGCCCACCGCCAGTAGTGCTGCGCGGTCAGTGGTACTGGCTGGTGGTCGACATGTCCTCGGCCTCGTGCTGGACGAGCGCCAGCAGATAGTCGAGGAACTCCAGTGACTTGCGCCGGCTGGTCAGTGTCCGAAGCCCAAGCGTCACGTGCAGGATGCGATCGGCCGCATCGCGCGACGTTGCCGCCGAGCGGCCGTTGCCCTTACTCGCCCTTGCCTTTGTCTTTGCCACAGCAGCCCTCAGCTACGCCCAACTGACCGACAATCTGGCTCCTCGCCCATTGATCGGCCAGCGATACGTTTACGCTAAACTAGCTCAAAATAGCGTAAAAGCGCGTAAGAGAGCGAATTTCGCAACAAATTCCGTCAATTGCAGGAGATCGGCTCTGGCAGTCCGATGGCGATGCGCGCGTGCGGCGCGCCTTTACAACGGAGAAATCGTCATGAAGCCGAATATCACCGTGCGGCCTGCCGGCCAGCTCAAGCGCGTCTTCACCACCCCGGCCATGTGCTACAACAAGGTCTGATTTTCCCGGAGCTGCCCGCAGGCGATTGATGCGGGCAGCTCTTTTTTGTTTCCGGAGGACAGCCGTTGCGCGTTCGTGCTGCTGAAACGCTCGTCTTTTCCCGCCAGGCCGGCACCATCGTCGCCTTCAACTACCTGACCGGATCGGCCTTCGAATGCGGCCCGGACCTGCTGCGATTCCTGCTCGACATGTCGGCGTGGCGCTCGCTCGACGACGTCGGCGGTCTGGTGCCGGCGATCTCGCCGGATGAACTGGAAACGACCGTGCGCAGCCTGATCGACGTGAACGCGCTGATCGAGGACGGCTCCGACCTGGCGCGCCGCGAGGAAGCCATCGCCACGGGATGGCACTGGGGAATGCCGGCCGCGCTGTTTCACTTCAGCGTGCAGGACCGCACGTACATGACCATGGAGGAGACCGAGGCTGTGCAGATAGCAAAGCTCTCGGAGGAGACGCCGCCGCCGCTCTACCGGACGCATGAAGACTGCGCCGGCAAGATCGCGCTGCCGCCGGCGCTGGGCGGCAGCAGCCTGCTCCAGCTGATGGCGCGGCGGCGCACGGTGCGCTCCGCCGGACCGCCGACGATAAGCCTGCGCGGCCTGTCGGAGTGCCTGTTCGCCGGCATGGGAATCACCGGCCACACCGAGAATGTCGTCGGCGCGCTGCCGCTCTCGATGACGCCTTCAGGCGGGGCGCGCAATCCTTACGAGGCCTACGTCTACGCCCGCGCGGTCGACGGGCTGGCGCCGGGCTTCTATCACTACTCGGCCTTCGATCATTCGCTGAAACGACTGGCAAGCGAGGCGCGGCCGCTGCCGTCCGAGATCCTCGGCGGGCAGCAATGGGCCGACGGAATGCCGTGCGTCATCCTGCTGTGCGCGTACTTCGAACGCACGATGTGGAAGTACGAAGACGCCAACGCCTATCGCGTCGTGCTCATCGAAGCGGGTCATATCGGCCAGAACATCATGCTGGCGGCGACCGAGCGCGGCATGTCGGCCTGCCCAACGGCCGCGCTCAGTCATTCGCCGATCCAGCAACTGCTCGGCATCGAGAATCCGACGACCGAGTGGCCGGTGTACGCCCTCACGCTGGCGCATCCCGGCGCCAGCCACTGAACGCGATCACTCGTTCTTGTCGGTGGCGGCGATTTCGCTGTTGCTCATCGAGCGCACCAGGTCGATCACGCGCCGGCGCAGCTGCGGATCCTTGATGCGCATGAAGGCGCTGTTGAGCTGGATGCCTTCCGAGGTGGAGAGAAAGTTGTCCATGGCGTTGTAGGCGGGGGCGCCGTCTTCCGCCATGCCGGTCGGCGGTGCCTGATCGACGGAACCCGGCGCGTTCTCGAAGAAGTAGCCGACCGGCACGCTGAAGATGCGCGCGATCTGCTGCAGACGGCTGGCGCCGATGCGGTTGGCGCCCTTCTCGTATTTCTGAATCTGCTGAAAGGTGATGCCGAGCTGCTCGCCGAGCTTCTCCTGGCTCATGCCGAGCATCATCCGCTTCATGCGGACGCGACTGCCGACATGCACGTCGATGGGGTTCGGTTGTTTTTTGTTTGCCACCCGCAACTCCTTCACTCGCACCGGCCGCGCCGGCCCCCCGGCTCCAAGTATCCTTCTGCCACGCGGGGGCCGCAGCGCCAAATCGCGCGCAGTCTTTCGACATATCAATCGAGCTTTGGCGAGGCGATTCGCCACAGATTGCAACCGCCGGATGACGAGCCGGCGGTCAATATTACGCAGGGGTAGTATTACGGCGGCCTGCAAGCGAATCAGTCTGATTATCGACTCCGCCCGGCGACGCCTGACAATTCACTGATCCAGATCAAGGCGCGGGTAACCTCGGCGAGGCCTATGGAACTCATGTTCAGGAATCCTTTGACGCGCGACGTAACCGTCGTCGTCGTCATCAAGACTCTGATCGTGATTGCCGCGGCGCTGTTCGTGTTCGGACCTGGCCAGCGCCCGCACGTCGATGCAGCCGCGATCCGGACACTCTTCGCCTCATCGCCGGCTAACGGGGAAGGAACACCCTAATGGATGTCGTCGAACTATCGCGGCTGCAATTCGGCCTGACCGCGCTCTACCACTTCCTGTTCGTGCCGCTGACGCTCGGCCTGGCGCTGCTGCTCGGCATCATGGAGAGCGTCTACGTGATGACCGGACGCGAAATCTGGAAACAGATGACGAAATTCTGGGGCGTGCTGTTCGGCATCAACTTCGCCATGGGCGTCGCCACCGGGATCACCATGGAGTTCCAGTTCGGAACCAACTGGGCCTACTACAGCCATTACGTCGGCGACATCTTCGGCGCTCCGCTCGCCATCGAGGGGCTGATGGCGTTCTTCCTCGAGGCGACGTTCATCGGCCTGTTCTTTTTCGGCTGGGACAAGCTGCCCAAGGTCGGCCACCTCGCGGTGACGTGGCTGGTGGCGCTCGGCTCCAACCTTTCGGCGCTGTGGATCCTGATCGCCAACGGCTGGATGCAGCATCCGACCGGGGCGCACTTCAATCCCGACACCATGCGCATGGAAGTGTCCGATTTCGGCGCCGTGCTGTTCAACCCGGTGGCGCAGGACAAGTTCGTGCACACCGTCTCGGCCGGCTACGTCACCGGCTCGGTGTTCGTGCTGGCGATCAGCGCGCTCTTCCTGATCCGCGGCCGCTACGTCGAGCTGGCCAAGCGCTCGATGACGGTCGCCGCCAGCTTCGGCCTGGCCTCGGCGCTGTCGGTGGTCGTGCTCGGCGACGAGAGCGGCTACACGGCGACCGCCAACCAGAAAATGAAGATCGCGGCGATCGAATCGATGTGGGACACGGAAGCCGCGCCGGCGCCGTTCACGGTGTTCGGCCTGCCCAACAGCCAGACCCACCATACCGATTACGCGGTGCAGGTGCCGTGGCTGCTCGGCCTGATCACCACGCGGTCGATCAACCAGCAGGTTCCCGGCATCGTCGATCTCGTCGATCAGGCGAAGACGCGGATCGCGTCGGGACTGGTGGGCTACGATGCCCTGCAGAAACTGCGCAGCGACCGCACGAACGCCGATCTTCGCTCGACGCTGGAGGCGCATGCCGACGATCTCGGCTATGCGCTGCTCCTGAAGAAGACGCGCGCCGACATCGAGAACGCGACGCCGGCGGATATCGACCAGGCGGCGTGGAGTACGGTGCCGGCGGTGTCGCCACTGTTCTGGTCGTTCCGCATCATGGTCGGCCTCGGCTTCTACTTCATCGCGCTGTTCGCCTTCGCCTTCTTCCTCGCCTCCAAGCGCTGGCTGACGCGGTACCGCTGGTTCCTGTG
>DASZQY010000331.1:0-9714 GCA_035549395.1 Bauldia sp. | reverse complement strand
GCGGTGACGGCGACGATGAGGACGGCCAGACCAAGGACGTAGGGGCCGAAGCGATCCCACAGCTTGTGCAGCTGCTCGCGCCTGATGTCCTCGTCTACTTCCTTGAAAATATCAGTCATTTAGCCTCACGCGGCCGCCCTTGCTCGCACTTCTCCGGCGCGATGCGGGCGCAACATATAGACGCCAGCGTTGGCTTGCAAACCCCGGCCGCCAATGAGGAATCGGCCGCGTCAGCGCTTCGCCTTGTAGACGTTGGCCTCGCCGGGGAAGGCCCGAGAGCGGACGTCTGCGGCGTAGGCTCCAACGGCCTCGCGGATATGGTCTGCCAGGCTGCCGTAGCTCTTCACGAACTTCGGCACACGCGGCGACAGCCCGAGCATGTCTTCCAGCACCAGGATCTGCCCGTCGCAGACGGCGGAAGCGCCAATCCCGATGGTCGGCACCGGCACCGCCGGCGTGATCTCGGCAGCGAGCGGCTCGACGATCGCCTCCAGCACCATCGCGAAGGCGCCGGCTTCGGCAACCGCGATCGCGTCTTCCTTGATCGCTTCGGCCCCCTTCGGGTCGCGGCCCTGCACCTTGAAGCCGCCGATGGCGTTCACGCTCTGCGGCGTCAGTCCGACGTGACCCATGACCGGAATGCCGCGCTCGGTCAGGAAGCGGATGGTCTCGGCCATGCGCACCCCGCCCTCCAGCTTCACCGCTCCGCAGCCGGTTTCCTTCATGATGCGCGCGGCACTGCGGAAGGCCGCCTGCGGGCTTTCCTCGTAGCTGCCGAAGGGCATGTCGACGACGACCAGCGCGTGCCGGGAACCGCGCATCACCGCCAGCCCCTGCAGGATCATCATGTCGAGCGTTACGGGCAGCGTCGTCTCCAGCCCGTGCATCACCATGCCCAGCGTGTCGCCGACGAGGATGAAGTCGACCAGCGGGTCGATGATCGAGGCGGTGTGTGCGTGGTAGGAGGTCAGCGAGACGATCGGCGTGCCGCCCTTGCGGGCGCGGATATCATTCGCCGTTACGCGCTGCGCGTTTACTTCGATGGACAAGTGCCTGTTTCCTTGCGGCTATTCTGGACGGGCCAATTCCGGGATGGCGCCACCTCTAGCACTTTTCCTGCAGCGCAACGAAACGGCGCGGACCCTCACGTAATTGTGCGCCTCACGCCGGCTGTGAAGGCGGTTACTGGCTGGCAAGCGCGCGAGGCATATCGTAGCGTCTGCGACCGGAGGTTCATGGGCGACCGGCAAGCCAGCCGGTCTGTAGATGGGGCTGGGTATGAAGGCGTATGCGTTTGCGTTGGCTGCCGTGGCGCTCACGGCAGTTCCGGCGAGTGCTTCTACAATTCTCGCCAAAATCGATCTCTCCGAGCAGCAGATGACCGTCTACGTCAACGGCTGGCAGCGCTACAGTTGGCCGGTCTCGACGGCGCGCCGCGGCTACGTCACGCCCGTCGGCGAATATCATCCGCAGCGGCTGGCCGAGATGTGGTACTCGCGCAAGTACGACAACTCGCCGATGCCGCACTCGATCTTCTTCAAGGGCGGCTATGCCATTCACGGCACCGAATACGTCAAGCGCCTGGGCACCCCGGCCTCGCACGGCTGCGTGCGTCTGCACCCGGACAATGCCGCGACGCTGTTCGACCTGGTGAAGATGAACGGCACGGAAAACATGGACATCCAGATCGAGGAGTGAGGCAAGGGCGAACCTCGCCCTCACCCCTCGTCGTCGCCGGCCTCGTCACGGCCGAGATCGACGATCACCGCGAGCGCCCGGCGTATCCGTTTCACCCCGTCCTCGCCAACGCGCGCGGCGAGCGCGGCGTCGATCTTCGCGCGCGCGGCTGCCTGCACGTCAGCGGCGGCCTTTCCGCGCTCGGTGAGCACCACGCGCTGCCGCCGCCGGTCGTCCGTATCCGGCACCCGCTGGAGATAGCCGCGCAGCACCAGCGTGTCGACGAGCTGCCCCGCGGATTGTTTGGAGACGCGTAGTTCCTTGATCAACACGCTGAGCGGCGCATCGCCGGCACCCAGCGCGAGGCCGCCGATGACGTAGAGGCCGTTACGGGGAATGTCGTCATAGCCGGCGGCCGCGAGCGCCTTCCGCATCGCCCCGCCGTAGGTGTTTCGGGCATGCCGGAGCAGCGCCGGAATGACGATGGTTTCGTACCAGGGTTGGGATTGGCTCTGTTCTTGGGTCATGCGATGGACGTTATAGTCCATAATCATGACCGTCAAGCATATTTACTATCACACGGTCGTGCTGGCGGCGGAATTCAGGCGGCTGGCGACTTCCACGAGGCCTTTGATCTTCTCGCGGTCGGCGGCGGTGGCAGGGTTGTAGACGACCATGCCGAGGTCGGGCCGGCCATCGATGGCAAACGCCGAAAACTCGAGCGACAGCAGGCCGAGCTTGCGGTGGCGTATCTGCTTCGTCCCCTCGCCGTAGCCGCGCACGTCGTTGTCACGCCACATGGCGGCGAACTCGGGGCTCTGGCGCGACAGCTCGTCGGTCAGGCGGCGCATCTCCTCCTCGGCGCCGGCGCGCGCGGCGTCGGCGCGGAAAGCCGCAACGACGAAACGTGCGACGGCCTGCCAATCAGTCTGGACCGCGCGCGTGCCGGGATTGAGAAACATCTGTCTGAGGATATTTCGCTCCTCCGGCGGCAGCGCACCGTAGTCGGTCAGCACCGCCTGCGCAGCGCGGTTCCAGGCCAGCACGTCCCACGTCGCGGAGCGCACGTAGGCCGGGCTGTATTCGAGCGCGTCGAGCAGCCGCTGAAGGCGCGGCGACACGCCCTCTCTCCCACGGTACTTCACCTCCGGCGGGCGTCCGAGCCCGAGCAGGAAAAGATGCTCGCGCTCGACATCGGTCAGCATCAGCGCGCGGGCAATCCTGTCGAGCACGTCGGCGGATGGCGCGCCACCACGCCCCTGTTCCAGCCAGGTGTACCAGGTGGCGCTGACGTTGGCGCGCTGCGCCACCTCTTCGCGCCTGAGGCCGGGTGTGCGCCGGCGTTTCAAGGGCAGCCCGAACGACGCGGGATCGAGCTTGCTGCGGCGATCCTTGAGGTATGTGCCGAGGGGATTGTCTGCTGGGGCTTCACTCATCCTGTTACTCATTATACCAGTATAAAGTCACTCATTTACCCGCATAATGTTACGCCCATATTCGGTCTCCGTAAGCAGGAGATCGATCACATGCGCGTTTTCGTTACCGGAGCCTCGGGATTTGTCGGGTCGGCCGTCGTGGCTGAATTGATCGGTGCGGGCCACACCGTGCTGGGGCTCGCCCGCTCGGATGCCAATTCGAAAGCCATCCGCGAGCTTGGCGCCGAAGCGCACCCTGGTTCGCTCCACGACCTCGACAGTTTGCGCGAGGGTGCAGCGGCGACGGACGGCACCATCCACTGCGCCTTCATCCACGACTTCACGAAATTTGCGGAGAACGGCCAGATCGACAAGCGCGCGATCGAGGTCATGGGCGAAGCGCTTGTCGGGACGGACAAGCCGCTCATAGTCACTTCCGGCGTTGCCGGGCTGGCGCAGGGCCGCCCCGCCAGCGAAGACGATGTTCCGCGCTCCGAGGGTATGCCGCGTGTGTCGGAGCAGACGGGCCTGGCGTTCGCCTCGCGCGGTGTGCGCGCGATGACGATGCGCTTGCCGCAGGTGCACGGCGCGCCCGGGAAATGCGGTCTCCTCTCCTCCCTCGCTGAGTCCGCCCGCCGCGGCGGCGTCGCCGCCTACATCGGCGACGGCAGCAACCGGTGGGCCGGCGCACACGTCCTCGACGTCGCCCCCGTCTATCGGCTGGCGCTGGAGAAGGGCAGAAGCGGCGCCCGCTATCACGCGGTCGGTGAAGAGGGCGTGCCGATGATCGAGATGATGCGGATCGTGGGAGAGCAACTCCGCCTGCCCGTGAAGTCGATCAGGCAGGAAGAGGCTCCCGCGCTTTTCGGGCCGATGGCCGGATTCGCCGGACTGGATTTGCAGGGCTCGAGCGCCAGGACACAAGCTGAACTCGGCTGGAAGCCCACCCACATCGGCATGATCGAGGATATCAGCCAGCCGGGATATTTCGGCTGATGCTGCAGCGGAACAAGCGCCCTGCCGTCGGCGGCCCTTGCAGCCGTCACCACTACGAGCGACGGGCACCTTCATCCAGAAATTCGGCGAGCACGACGGCCTGATTGTGCTCGGCATCACGCGCTGAATAAAGCAGCGTCACGCGGCCCTTTCTGGCCAGAGCGAGCAGCTCGGCGACAGCGGCGGCGTTCTTTTCCAGCTCCGCGCGATATCGCCGCTGGAACTCGGTCCAGCGCGCCGGGTCGTGGCCAAACCATTTGCGCAGCGCAGTGGTCGGCGCGACGTCCTTCAGCCATGCCGCCAGCCCCAGGTCGCTCTTCTTGATGCCGCGCGGCCAGAGGCGGTCCACCAGCACGCGCGCTCCATCATCGCGCGCCGGGGCGTCGTAGATGCGCTTGATGCGGATGTCATGTGCGCTCATCGCAAATGCCTCCGACGCCAGCGTATCAGGTGTCGAGCATCTCGCGACGGAACAGCTTCCGCCGGCTGATGACCTTTCCGGACACCATGAAGACGCCATCGCCGGTGTAGTGCAGCGTCTCGGGATGAACGGGAGATTTGGCGACGTGTGCCTTCACGACCTCGAAGATGAAGAAGTTGTACGTGTCGACCAGCGCGTCGTCGGCGAGCCGGCACTCGAAGTTGGCGTGGCACTCGGCAATCAGCGGCGCCTTCACACGCGAGCCCGCGACCGGCGTCAGCCCGAACTGGCTAAACTTGTCGACTTCGGCGCCGCTCGTACTGCCGACGCCAACGACGATGTCGGTGAGCGCGGTTGTCGGCAGGTTGATCACGCACTCGCGGCTGCGGCGTATCAAATCGAAGCTGTAGTTCGAACCGGCGATGACGCAGCCGACCAATGACGGCGTGAACTCCATCACCGTGTGCCAGCCCATGGTCATGATATTGCGCTTGCCGTCGTGCGCCGAGGACACCATCACGATGGGGCCTGGCTCGAGATAGCGGCGGATCCGCGAAACCGGGAAGTCCGATTTCTTCGGGATCCGTGGCATGTGCTCAGTCCCGAACCTGATAGCGCATCGCGACCGCGCCGGAACCGTACTCGACCCGATCAACAAGCTTCAGATCGATCATCGTCGGCAAGCCGGCGAACAATGTTGGACCATGCCCGGCAATTCTTGGGTGCACGACGAACTCGTACTCGTCGATCAGCCCCAGCTCCGCCAGCGCCAGTGGCAGCTTGACGCCGCCCGCCAGCAGCCCCCTGCCCGGCTCCTGCTTCAGCCGCCGCACCGTCTCGATCAGATCGCGCCGGCGCACAAGCTCGGCATTCCAGTCGACGCGCTCCAGCGTGTCGGAGACGACGTATTTCTTGGCGGCATCGATGACCTTGGCGAAAGGCATCATCCACTCGGGCATCCATTCCGGCCGCACGCCGGTCCGGCCCGGCTCGCGCCAAGCCTGCTCCATCATTTCATAGATGACGCGACCAAAGATCAGTGCGTCGGCGCCGGCGAGCGTCGCGGCGGCACGCCGATGCAGCTCCTCGTTGACAACCCCCACACGGTGATCGACGCATCCATCGAGCGTGACGTTGATGGAGTAGCGCAGCGGTCGCATCTCACTCCCACTCGATCGTGCCGGGCGGCTTGGAGGTGACATCGTAGACGACGCGGTTGATGCCCTTCACCTCGTTGATGATGCGGGTCGCCGCGGCGCCGAGGAAGTTCATGTCGAAAGCAAAGAAATCCGCGGTCATCCCGTCGTTCGAGGTCACCGCGCGCAGCGCGCAGACGTAATCATACGTGCGCCCGTCGCCCATGACGCCAACCGTCCTCACGGGCAGCAGCACGGCGAATGCCTGCCAGATGGCATCATAGAGGCCGGCCTTGCGGATTTCATCGAGATAGATCGCGTCGGCCTTGCGGAGGATCGCCAGCTTGTCGCGCGAAATCGCGCCCGGAATGCGGATGGCCAGACCCGGCCCCGGAAAAGGGTGTCTTCCAACGAATGCCTCGGGCAGGCCAAGCTCGCGACCGAGCGCGCGCACCTCGTCCTTGAACAGCTCGCGGAGCGGCTCCAGCACCCGCATTTTCATGCGCTCGGGAAGCCCGCCGACATTGTGGTGCGACTTGATCGTGACGGAGGGGCCGCCCAGCGCCGACACGCTTTCGATGACATCGGGGTAGAGCGTGCCCTGCGCTAGGAACTCCGCGCCGCCGATCTTCTTCGCCTCCGCCTCGAACGTCTCGACGAACAGGCGGCCGATGGTCTTGCGCTTGACCTCGGGATCCTCGACGCCCGCGAGCGCCGACAGGAACGTGTCGCTTGCATCGACATGGACGAGCGGAATGTTGTAGTGGCCACGGAACAGCGAGACGACTTCCTGCGCCTCACCCTCGCGCATCAGCCCGTGATCGACGAACACGCAGGTGAGCTGGTCGCCGATCGCCTCGTGGATCAGCAGCGCCGCAACCGATGAATCGACGCCGCCGGAAAGGCCACAGATGACACGCGCCTTGCCCACTTCCTCGCGAATGCGGCGGGTCGCCTGCTCGCGAAAGGCGGCCATGGTCCAGTCGCCCTTCAATCCGGCAACGTTGTGCACGAAATTGGCGATGATCTTCGCACCGTCCGGCGTGTGCACCACCTCCGGATGGAACTGGAGCGCATAGAAGCGGCGCTTCTCATCGGCGATCATCGCGAAGGGGGCACCGTCGGACGTGCCGATCGCGGTGAAGCCCTCCGGCAGCTTCGTCACGCGGTCGCCGTGACTCATCCATACCTGGTGGCGCTCACCCGGCTTCCAGACGCCGTCCGTCAACGCTGCCGCCTTCACGATCTCGACAAACGCGCGTCCGAACTCGCGATTGTGTTCTCCTTCGACGCGGCCACCGAGCTGGTGCGCCATCGCCTGCTCGCCATAGCAGATGCCGAGGATCGGAACGCCGGCCGTGTACATCGACAGCGGCGGCAGCGGTGCGTCGGGGTCGAGCACACTCGCCGGACCGCCGGAAAAGATCACCGCCTTCGGCTTCAGCCGCGCCAGCGCGGCTTCGGCCTTGTTGAAAGGCGCGATCTCGGAATAGACGCCCGCCTCACGCACCCGGCGGGCGATGAGCTGCGTCACCTGGCTTCCGAAATCGACGATGAGGACGTTGTCGGTCATGCGCGTCGCTTGTTCTAGAGGTGGAACCGTCCGGATTTCACATCTTCCTCGAAACCGCGAAGCGTAGCGGCCAGCTTGGCGTCGATCTCACGGAGATAGGCTGTCCAGTCGCCAAGGCCGGTGAGTTCCCCGCGCCCGTCACTGATACCGCGCAGTCCGATGAGTGGCAGGCCGTGCGCTTCCGCCGCTCGCAGCACCGCGTAGGTTTCCATGTCCACCATGTCGGCGTCGATCCCGTCGTACCGGCTGCCCGAAACGATCTGCGCCCCTGTCGAAATAGAGGCGGCGGGAATCCCCGGCAGCCGAAGGGGCAGGTCAATCCGCGACGGCTGACCGAGGAAAGGCGTCACTCCCCTGGCGAAACCCAGTGGCGTCGCGTCCATGTCACGGTAGCTGACGCTGGCGACCTGATAGATGCCGGCATGGTCCAGCGTGCGCGACCCGGCGGTGCCCAGCGAGAACACGAGATCGGGAAGCTGTCCCCGAGCCTGCAGGACGCCGAGCACGGCCGCGGTGCGGATCCCCGCCTCAACCGGGCCGACACCGGTGACCAGCGCGAAGATCTGCTCGCGCAGCTCAGGTCCGAATTCCTGCTCGGCAGCGATCACGAAAAGGACCGAGAGGTGGCCTACCGGCGTCAGCAACGCTGCGGGGTCGTTCGCCCGCGTCACGCCCGCCTCAGCACTGAGATGAAGAACCCGTCCGTCCCCGTGCGTGCGGGGGAAAGCACGATGCCGTTTCCGGTGTCCAGTGCCGCTTTCTCGAGCGGCGCTCCCGTCCCGGCAGCATGCAGCGCATCGGCGAAGGAAACGGCATGGAAATCGGAGTTGGCGGCCAGAAATGCGGTGACCTGGTCGGCGTCTTCCTCGGGCAACAGCGAGCAAGTGATGTATACGATCCGGCCACCGGGCTTCACGTAGCGCACGGCATCGGCCAGCAGCGCCTTCTGCTCGCCGACGCGGTTGCCCAGGGCGCGTTCCGTCAGTCGCCATTTCGAGTCCGGCCGGCGCCGCCAGATGCCACTGCCGGTGCAGGGCGCATCAATGACGACGGCGTCCATGCGGCCGGAGAGGTCCTCGAGTGGCGCTCGCGCCTCGCGCACCTCGATGTTGTGCGCACCTGCCCGTTTCACGCGCTCGAAGATCGGGGCCAGGCGGGCGCGATCGGAATCGGTTGCGATCACCTGCCCCTTGTTCGACATGATCGAGGCCAGGGCCAACGACTTGCCCCCGGCGCCGGCACAGAGATCGAGGATGCGCTCGCCGGCCCTGGCGCCGACCAGCAGCGCTGCGATCTGGCTTCCCTCATCCTGTATCTCGAAGGCACCCTTCACGAAGGCTGGCTCGACCTGGACATTCGGATGCCGGCCCGGTCCCGACGTCGGCGCGATCCGCAGGCCGTCCGGCGAGTATGCAGTCGCCGTGGCGCCGAACTTGGCGAGCGCGCCGACCACCTTGTCACGGCTTGAGCGCAGCCGGTTGGCGCGCATGTCGAGCGGCGGGCGCAATGCCAGCGCCGCGCCCTCCTCGATCCAGCTTTCGCCAAACACGCGCTCGAAATGCCCGCCGGCCCACTCGGGCACATCGGCGCGGACGGCCCGCGGTGCTGTGGCCAGGTCAGCCTGCGCCAGGCGTTCGCTTTCCGACGGCGACAGGGCCTCGGGCGAATGTGTGTCCTCCGCAAGCAGGGCGGCGAGGGAGTCGCCGCCGAGATGCCAACGGTGGGACAGCATCGCCAGAACGACCGATCGCGGCGCGTCGTCTCCGATCATCCACGCGGAGGACGCACGCCAGCGCAACGCGTCATAGACGATGTTGCCGATCACGGCGCGGTCGCCCGAGCCCGCAAAGCGATGGGCGACGCCCCAATCCTTCAGCGACTCGGAAACAGGCCGGTGTCGGCCCTCGACCTCCGTCAGCACTTCAATCGCCGCCGCTGTGCGTCCACCGAGTTTCATTCGCTATATCTTGACCGTCATGCCGTGATCCATAAAGGCGTAGCGTCTGCTATTACAGGGTACGATCGACGCCGTCACGATTGGCAGCGAGCCTGAGCGAAGACCCCGCCTATGGTCACCTATCGCGCCATAATGCTGACAGGAAAGGGCGAGCCGGACGTCCTGAAGGAAGTGACCTTGCCGGTGGCAGAGCCCGGACAGGGAGAGGTTCGCCTCGCCGTCAGCGCGACAGGCGCCGGTGGCACCGACATCCTTATGCGCCGCGGCTTCTATCCGTATGCTCCGCGGATTCCGTTCGTGCCGGGCTACGAGGTTGTCGGCACAGTCGAGGCCGTCGGCGCGGGTGTCACCACGCTGAAGGTGGGACAGCGCGTTGCCGCACTCGTCGTCCACGGCGGCTACGCCGAGAAGCTCGTCCGGCCGGCCGACCAGTTCGTCATGATTCCGAATGGGGTCGACGACGCGACCGCGGTCGCGCTCATCCTCAACTACACGACCGCATGGCAGGGCGTGCACAGGATCGCCAAAGTCAGGGAGAC
>DASZQY010000330.1:0-18743 GCA_035549395.1 Bauldia sp. | reverse complement strand
CACCACACGACGTCGATCTTCGGATACTTGGTCAGGTAGTCCTGCATGACCTTGAAGGCGTCGTCGGTCGACCAGTTGCCGAACTGCTTCTCGAGCACCTTGACGTTGGAGCCCTTGATCGCGGCGTCGAAGCCGTCCTGGCGCTGCTGGTCGATCGGGATCGGCAGACCGCGGATGACGACGACCTGTGCGTCCGGCGTGGTCGCCTTGATGTATTCGCCGGCCTTGGCGCCAAGGTCGGGGTTGTTGCCGGCGACGTAGAGATCGCGGACCGAGGTGTCGTTGTTCGACGGCGAGCGGTCGACCAGGGTCACGAACGTGCCCTTGTTCTTGATTTCCTTGATCGCGTTCACGACCTGGTCGGGATCGGTCGGCAGCACGACGAGGGCATTGATGCCCTGCGTCTCGAGGTCCTGCAGCGCGTTGGTCTGCGACGCCGGATCGGCCGAAGTCTTGACGATGATGTTGAGGCCGGGGTGCTCCGCCATCAGGATCTTCGCGACCCGGTTGGCGTGGAACACCACGCCGCCGGTCCAGCCATGGTCGGCGGCGGGGATCGAGACGCCGATCGTGTATTTCATGTCGTCGGCATGAGCTACGCCCATCAGGGCGGCGATGGCGACGCCAGCAAGCAGGAATTTACGCATTCACTTCTCTCCCTCTCGTGTTTCTGGGTCTGCGTTGTTCGGAATCGGGCGACCCAGTTGGCCCGAGAAATCAGGTACGGCGCATCAAGGAACGTTGGACAAGCATCGCGACAATAATGATCGCGCCCTGCACGGCCCCGATCAGGTATTCGCTGATGAAATTCGAAAGTAGCATGATGTTTCCGACGATCTCAAGGATGAACGCCCCGCAGATCGTGCCCCAGATTCTGCCGACGCCGCCACGCAGCGCGGTGCCGCCGACCACCACCGCCGTGATCGCCTGTAATTCCCACAACAGCCCGGTGGTGGCATTGGCGGCGCTGAGGCGCGGCACATAAAGCAAGACAGCGATGCCGACGCAGAAGCCCTGGATGACGTAGGTCACCGTGCGCACGCGTCCGACGGCGATGCCCGAGTAGCGGGCCACGTCCTCGCTCGAACCGACGGCGATGACGTGCCGTCCGTATGGCGTCCGGTAAAGGACGAACGCGCCGACGATGGCCGTGACGGCGATGAAGATGATCGGCACCGGCACGCCGAGGAGCTCGCCGAAATACACCGGGTGATAGAGGTTCTCGACGTCGCTGTTTTGAAGCGTGATCGACCCGCCCTGCGACAGCCACGTCGTGAGGCCGCGCAGCACGCCCATGGTGCCGAGGGTGGCGATGAACGGCTCGATCTTGCCGACGGTGACGATGAGGCCGTTGCCCAATCCGCAGGCGGCACCGAGCAGCAGCGCGACGGCCACGCCGGCGAGCAGCATCGTCATCGGATCGGCAATGATGCCGGTGTTCAGGAACATGATCATCAGGCTGGCGACGAACGCCGTCATCGAGCCGACCGAGAGGTCGAGGCCGCCAGCGGAGATGACGAAAGTCGCACCGACGCCGATGATGGCCGTGAACGCCGCGCGCGTCGCGACGTTGAGCAGGTTGTTCACCGACAGGAAGTTCTGGTTGACGAAGATGCCGGCGATGAGAAGGATGATGAGCGCGATGAACGGCGCGATCGCCGCCATGTCGATCCGACGGAACGAAAAGCCCGGCCGCGTCTTCAACGTCGCTTCGCTCATGCTGCCCCTGCCGTAACTGTCGCCGTCGCCGCCGTCTTCACGCCCGTTGCGTAGACCACGATCTCGCTTTCGGTCATTGCCTCGCCGCTCACTTCGCCGACGATCTTGCCGTGATGCATGACCAGGATGCGGTGGCAGATGCCGATCAGCTCCTGCATTTCCGAGGAGATGACGATGATCGCTTTGCCCTTTGCCGCGAGCTCGGCGATGAATTTGTAGATCTGCTGCTTGGTGCCGATGTCGATGCCACGCGTCGGCTCGTCGATGACGACGACATCGGGGTCGAGCAGCATCATCTTGGCGAGCAGCAGCTTCTGCTGGTTGCCGCCGGAAAGCTGGCCGGCAAGCATGTCGCGCCGCGGCGCCCGGATGTCGAACTCGCCGATCGCCTCGCTCAGCGCCGCGTCTTCCTTGCCGCGGTCGAGCACGGGCCCGCGGACGAAGTGGGAGAGGGCGGCCAGCGTCAGGTTGGTCGGCAGGTCGCGCGTCAGCAACAGGCCCTTACCCTTGCGATCCTCGCTCAGGTAGACGATGCCGTGATGCATGCTGTCGCGCACCGTATGGAAGGTCACCGGTGCGCCCTTGAAACGGATCTCGCCGCGGTGCGCGCGGAGGCCGACGACGCCCTCGAGCAGTTCGGTCCGTCCGGCGCCGATGAGGCCGGCAAACCCCAGGATCTCGCCGGGCCGCACGGCGAACGACGCGCCCGAGGCGAAGCCCGGCACGTCGACCGAACGCGCCTCAAGAACGGGTTCGCAGGTCGCTTCCGGCGGACGTTCCGGATAGAGGTGCGAAACGTCGCGGCCGACCATCAGCCGTGCCATGTCGACCGGCGCCAGCTCGGCGGCGTTGCGGGTTGCGATGTGCTTGCCGTCGCGGAGCACCGTGACGCGATCGGCGATCTCGGCCACCTCGGTCAGGCGGTGTGAGATGTAGAGCACGGCGACGCCCTTGGCCTTGATGTCGCGAATGACCTTCAACACCGCCTCGGTCTCGAACGGCGTCAGCGATGCCGTCGGCTCATCGAAGATGGCGACGCGGTGCGGCACGTGCAGTGCCCGCGCAATCTGCACGAGTTGCCGCTGCGCGATCGACAGGCGCGACACCGGCATGGTGGGGGCAATGTCGGCGCCCAGCGCATGGACCGCTTCGCTGGCCTGGCGATTCATCTCGCGGTCGTTGACGCTGATGCCGCGGGTGAGTTCGCGGCCCATGAAGATGTTCTGCGCCACCGTGAGATGTGGGGCGAGCAGGATCTCCTGATGCACCAGCACGATGCCGTGGCGCTCGGCGTCGACCGGCCCGGAAAAGACGATCTCCTTGCCGTCGATCGCGATCGCTCCACGCGTCGGCATCAGATGGCCCGCCAAAATCTTCATCAAGGTCGATTTGCCGGCGCCGTTCTCGCCGACGACGGCATGGACTTCGCCTGCCGCAAGAGCGACGGACACGTCGCTCAGCACCTCGACCGGCCCGAATGACTTGGAAAGATGGCGGCCTTCCAGCACAAACGGCGGGGGAGCGTCTGGACCTGACGACATTACGTGCGTTTCTTCCGATCCCTAGACTTTTGCCCGGAGGCTAGCGTCATGAGGGGCGTTCCGCAATTGTCCGACGTCAATGCACGCAGAGTTGTTCAACGGGCCAGAGTCGTTCAAAGGCGGGCTGAGGACAGTAGTGGTGGGCGCGACAGGGATTGAACCTGTGACCCCTCCCGTGTGAAGGGAGTGCTCTCCCGCTGAGCTACGCGCCCGGCCGATATCCGGCGAGGGCGCCAATTAAGGTAGCGAGGAATCGCAAGTCAAGGCGCCTCTATGAGGGCGCCTTTGCGAAGGGCAGCGTTTCCACGGCCGCAAACAGGTCCGAATAGGTGTCGATGACGCGATCCGGCCGCAGGGAGGCGACCGGAACGGTGCTGTACCCGAAGGTCACGGCGACGACGGGAATTGCGGCGGCGCGCGCGGTATCGATATCGGTGGCAGAATCTCCGACCATAACCGCACGCGACGGATTTCCCCGCGCCAGCGCTATGGTTTCCGTGAGATGTCGCGGATCGGGCTTACGGAAGCCGAACGTATCCTGCCCGGTGATCGCGGCGAACCGGTGCTCCAGGCCGAGCAGGCCGAGCAGCTTCTTCGCCGGCGCCTCATATTTGTTGGTGCACACCGCGAGGAGCCAGCCGGCACTTATGAAGCGATCGAGCATCGCCTCCGTTCCCGGGTAAGGGCGACTCGCGTCCACGATGTGCTCATCGTAGTAGGCGAGGAAGGCGGCGAGCAGGCGATCCAGCCGCTCCGCGGTCAGCGTCCGCCCCTCATAGGCGAAGGCGGATTCGATCAGCACCCGCGAGCCGCTTCCGACCATGCCGATCACCTTGTCGGACGGCATCGGCTGCATGCCGTCGGCGACGAGGATGGCGTTGAGGGTGGCAACCAGATCGTCGCGCGTATCGACAAGGGTGCCGTCGAGATCGAACACGATGGTGGGGCGAGAGTTATGCACAGGCAGCTCAGGCAGGTGACGACGGTTCCGCCAACAGCCGATAGCAAAATTGCCACACTTTGGGCAGCGCCGATTCTCCTTGCGGACCCCGTCCGGGCCCGGGGATGGCGTAAACGATCCGGCTGGGCCGTATGCAGACGTTCGTCTTCTATCGCATCCTCGGCAACGATCTCCCGCCCCGTCACGGCACCGGCCAGACGGTGAAGAACGTTCAGTTCATTCTCGAGCATGAACCTGAGTTTCCGGGTTGTGGAAAGCGCTGGCTGCTGAACCGCATAAGCGACGAGCGGCAGGAGGCGGAACTCCGCTCGTTGCTGGATGCGCATGGCCAGACGTACCGCCGCATTCCCTTCCATCTTGCCGAGTTTGCTCGCACGTTTCTCGATGCCGACTGGCTTCCCGACGGATTGAACGCGATGGCCATCGCCTACGGGAAGCTGCCGCGCGTGGACGGCCTGGCGGCGTTTCGCTGGATCCACCGGACTCGCAATCTCTACGCGATCAACAACAACGGCGCGCGGAACGCAGCGCTGAACGACGGGCTGAAGAACAGCACGGCGCAATGGATCATGCCCTGGGACGGCAGCTGCTTCCTTACGGCGAGCGGCTTCGAGGCGCTCGCTCGCATGGCGGAGGACAATCCTGAGGCCCGCTACCTGGTGGTGCCGGTGCACCGGCTCGCCGACAATGGCGCGCTGTTCGATCCGGCCTTCGCGCCCATGGCCGAAGACGAGCCGCAGGTGGCATTCCACCGCGACGCGCGCGGCCGCTTCGATCTCGCCCTGCCTTACGGCGAGAGTCCGAAGGCAGACTTCCTCGTCCGCATCGGCGTGCCCGGGCCCTGGAACGATTGGTACGTCACGCGCTGGGAGCCGCGGGCAATTGAGCCGATCGCGGATAAAGATCGCTTCGTCGTCGGGTCGTGGGTTGCCCGCCTGCAGTCATACACGGCGCCCGCGATCGAGGGCGACGTCGAGCGGGTCTGGCTCTCCCGCCACGACGGCGTCGCGCGTCTTTGCCAGAAGCTCGACGAGCTGATCGTACGCTCGGCCGACAAGTCTCACTTTCTGAAGTGCTACCCGCAGCTCATCGACAGAGCGCGCGAGGGCAAGGCCGCGGTTCACGCCGTGCTGGCCGCTGGCGACGCTTTTCTTCTGGTGCATCCGCCGACGGTAACGGAAAAAGCGAAATGGCCGCAAGGCGCGAGCCCGCACGACTACGCAAGTATCGCCCGCTACGAACGTGATGCTGCGGGAAACCGGATGGACGGCGTCGTCGCTGCCGGCGCAGATCCCTCCGACCCGCAATCGGCCGACTACGATCGCTATCGCTGGCAGACGATGGTCGATGGAGTCACGGCGCTGACGCTGGCGGCGCGCGTTTCCGGTGATCCGCGGTATGCTGCACACGCTGCGCAGTTTGTCCGGGTGTGGTTTCTGGACGAGGGCACGCGGATGGCGCCGCATGCCCGCTTTGCCCAGCATGTGCCCGGGGGAAGCCAGCTTCCCAATGCCGCCGGCATCGTGGACTTTCGCGACGTGTGGGCGCTGTGCGACGCGCTGCGGATGCTGGCGCAGGATGCGGCGATTTCGGGCGACGAGGTCGTGGCGCTGCGCAAGTGGTTCGAGGCGTTTGTCAGTGCGCTTGGAGAGCGGGGCGGCTACGTCGAGCAGTCGAACAACGTGGCCGTCTTCCACGACGTCATCGCTGCCAGCGCCGCCGCTTTCTGCGGCGCGATCCGCGTCACGGCCGCCGTTCTCGGACGCGCCAGTCTTCGCATCCACCGCCAGACAGGCCCGTGGGGTTGGCAACCCGGCGAGGCGGACCGCGCCGCGCCGCTGCACTACGCCCTCTTCGGCGTGCAGGCGCAGATCGCGCTGGCGTGGCTGGCGCGCAATTGTGCTATCGACCTCTGGGCGTACAGCGGACGCAATCATCGCAGTATCCCGATGGCGATCAGGCACATTGCCCTGAACCGGCATCTGTTTGCCGACTACGACTCCGGCCGCGACAAGTTCGATGACCGGATCGAAGTGGCCCTCCGCGCCATCCCGTCCGATGCTGCCGATGTCGCGGTGCTTCGCGATGTGCCGCGTCGCGCCCTGGCTAACCCCGAGGCGCTTGGCGCCGCCGAGGGCCTGCCGCCCTGGTGGTCGTATCTGCTGGCCAACGCCGGCGACGGCAGGTCTGCCGGGATCGAGCCGTTCTTGCCGTTCAGCGGAATTTCGGTGACCTACACGCGGCCGGTACGCGCGGCGGATCAGAGCCCATAGCCGCGCGCCATCAAGGCGGCGAAGACCGGGATGGTGAAGAAAACCATTCCTTCGTAGTGCATGAAGCGGCGTACGGCGCGAATTTCGGTGAGCTCGGGCACGAACGCGGCGTCTGCCGAGGCGGCGCGCCGCCAGCGTATGATCTGCATGGTCGGCGGGATCGACAGCAGGCCGACGATGACGAAGGCGCCGATCTTCGCCCAGAAGATCGGGTTCATTTCGTAGAAGGCGGCACCCTTCAGTCCGAAGTGAACCCGGCTGAATCCGACGATAACGATGAGCAGGGCGACGATGCCATAGGCGATGTCGAGCCTGGCGACGTAGAGGATGTGTTTCGCTGTCATGGTCGGTCGAATGCTGACCATCTCCGTGACGAGAATGGCGAGGAGACCGAAAACCAGCAGGTGGTGGCCAATCGCCAGCAAAGCATCGGTGAGCATCGGCATCCTCTCGATCGATGAATCGGGTGCTCTAAATATCTGAGAAGCCGGGCAAATGTCGCCCTCGTGGCTTCCGCCGCCATAGGATGATAACAAGCGCGCGGCCCGACCGAGAAACTGGATCGACGATGAATTTGCGGGATGCTTCGCTGTTGCGGGAGCAGTGTTTTGTGGGTGGCCGGTGGGTTGGGATGCCTGCCACGGCCGTGACGTATCCGGCGACGGGTGAGGCGTTGGCGCGGGTGCCGTATTTCGGGGCGGCGGAGAATGACGCCATCACCAGCGCGCATGCTCCCTTCATCGTTTTCGATCATGCCGACGACGACGGCGTCGACGAATTCCTCGAAGCCAAATACATGCTCATCGGCGGACTCAGCAAATGAGCGTCTACAAGAACCCGGCCGGCGATGCTGCCCGTCAGGCTGTGGCGCGCGCCGCCGTCGACGAGGTAAAGGACGGCATGAAGCTCGGCCTCGGCAGCGGGCGGACCGCCGAGTATTTTGTCCGCTTCCTTGCCGAGCGCATTCGCAGCGCCGGCCTCAAGGTTGTCGGCGTGCCGACCTCGAAGGAGACCGCCGCGCTGGCGCGCCAGGTCGGCGTACCACTGACGACACTCGACGAGACGCCGGCACTCGATCTCGCGGTGGACGGCGCCGACGAGGTCGGCCCGGGCCTGCGCCTCATCAAGGGCGGCGGCGGCGCTTTGACGCGCGAGAAGATCGTCGCGTCGGCTGCCAAACGAATGATCGTCGTCGCCGACCGCGCCAAGGTTGTGAAGGTGCTGGGAGCGTTTGCGCTGCCGATCGAGGTGGTGCCATTCGGCGGCGGAGCGACACGCCAGGCGATCGAACGGGTAGCGGGCCGGCTTGGCCTTTCCGGCCAGTTGACCCTGCGGACAGCCGGGGGCGCGACGTATGTTACCGATGGTGGCAATTACATTTATGACGCCGCTTTTGGCCGCATTCCTGACCCAGATACGCTCGCCGCGGCACTGAAGCAGATCGTCGGCGTAGTCGAGCATGGGCTCTTCATTCGTCTGGCGAGCAATGCCATCATCGCCGATAGCGACCGGGTGGAATGGCTTTCACCCTGATCCGGTTTTCAAAAACGCCCCAAGGAGCGTCCCGCATGATCGCCTTCCGCAAACTCGCCCTCGCCAGCCTGCTTGGCGTCGCGCTAATGGCGGTTCCTGCCGTCAGCCACGCGCAGGAGATAAGCCCGTCGCAACTTGCGGCGGCCCTTGACGCGGTGCATGCGACGAGGGCGCTGCGTGACTTCGACCAGATCCTGCCGAAGCTCGCGATCCAGGCGGAGAACCGTCTGATCGCGCAGCGGCCTGATCTCAGCAAGCAGATCATGACGGCGGTCGAGGCGGCGGCAACGAAGCTGGTCTCGCGGCGCGTCGACCTCGACAACGACGCCGCCCGCATCTGGGCGAAGGCGTTCACCGAGGACGAGCTGAAGGCGATCGCCGCGTTCTTCAAGACCCCGGCCGGCCAGAAGTACGCCAATGTCGAGGGGCAGCTTTACACCGACACGCTCAACGTCGTCGGTCAGTGGCAGGACCGCCTCGGCGACGAGCTCCTTCAGCAATCGCACGCCGAGCTGAAGGCTGCTGGCGTCGACTTCTGACGATCGACGTGGCCGAAAACACAACCTACGACTACGACCTCGCCGTAATCGGTGCGGGCTCGGCCGGCACGCGCGCCGCGCGCCGCGCCGCGGAGCTCGGCAAGCGCGTCGCCGTCATCGAGGAAGACCGGGTCGGCGGCACCTGCGTTCTGCGCGGCTGCGTTCCGAAGAAGCTGTTCGTGCACGGATCGCATTACGCCGAGGCCTTCGAGGACGCGGTTGGATTCGGCTGGCGCGTCGACGGCCTCCATTTCGACTGGGCCACCCTGGCGACCAACGTCCAGGGGGATGTCGCGTGGCTGTCCGGCATCTACATCCGCAACCTCGAGAAGGCAGGCGCCGAGATCGTCCGGTCGCGTGGTGTCCTCAAGGATGCCCATACCGTGGCGCTCGTCGGCCAGAACCGTGACATCACCGCGGGCCACATCCTGATCGCAACCGGCGGCAAGCCGCGTCGCGATCTGCCGATCCCCGGCATCGAACTCGCCATCACCTCGAACGAATTCTTCCATTTGCCGCGGCTGCCGAAGCGGGCGCTGGTCGTTGGCGGCGGATACGTCGCGATCGAGATCGCCTCGGTTTTTGCCGCGCTCGGTTGCGACACCACGATTATTCATCGCGGCAGCGAAATCCTGCGCGGCTTCGATCGCGAGGCACGGCAGGCGCTGCATGCCGGCATGGAGCGCCGCGGTGTCACGATCAACCTCGGCGAGGAGCTGGCGGAGATACGCCGGCAATCCGACGGACTGCTCGCCGTCACCAGGTCGGGCGCGGAGATCGCGGTCGACGAGGTGCTTCTCGCGGTTGGGCGCACTCCCAATACCAGCGGCCTCGGGTTGGAGGCGGCCGGTGTCAAGGCCGATCGCTGGGGCGCGGTCACCGTCGATCGCTATTCGCAGACCAACGTGCCGAATATCTACGCCGTCGGCGACGTCACCAACCGGCTGCAGTTCACGCCGATCGCCATTCGCGAAGGGTCGGCCTTTGTCGAAACCGTGTTCGGCGGCAATCCGACCGCCGTCGACTATGACACGGTGCCGGTCGCGGTGTTCGGTACACCCGAGGTCGGGTCCGTGGGCATGACGGAGGAGGCGGCGCGCAAGGAGTTCCCCTCGCTCGACATCTATCGCGCCAACTTCAAGCCGCTGCCCAACCGCGTTGCCGGACGCGACGAGCGCATGCTGATCAAGCTGATCGTCGACGCCGACACCGATCGCGTGCTCGGCTGCCACCTGGTCGGTCCGAGCGCCAGCGAACTGATCCAGCTCATGGCAGTCGCCATCCGCATGGGTGCGACCAAGGCCGACCTCGACGCGACCACGGCGCTGCATCCGACCCTGGCCGAGGAGATCGTCACCCTTGGACGGCCGGCAGAGCGCATCCGGCGCGAGGCGGCCGAGTAGAACGCGTTCCCGCGAAGAGCGTGGGATACGGGCTCGAAGCTATTTCCGATCGCCCCGGCGCGCTTCGCCCGGCGTCATGCCGAAGCGCCGGCGGAAGCTGCGATTGAAATGCGAAAGGTCGCCGAACCCAACATCGTAGGCGATGGCGCTGATGCGGCGCGCGGCATTGCGCGGATCGAGCAGCAGGCGGCGGGCTTCTGCCAGCCGTTGCGCCAGAACGAATTCCGAGAATGAGATGCCTTCCGGCTCGAACAGCAGGTTGAGGTAGCGCGGCGTTATGCCGTGACGGAGCGCCACCGCGCCGGGTGTCAGGTCGTGGCTGGCGAGGTTCGTGAGTGTATCGGCCTTGATCGCGTGCAGCCGCGCGGCGCGGATGCCGCCGCCCCGCTGGATGCCGGTGCGCTCGTTCTCGGGCACCACGGCCAGCGCAGCCAGCTCGTGGAGATGCAACGCGACCGCCCGGCGCAGTTCCGGCGTTGCCAGCGCACGGCTGTCGTCGAGCACGCCGGCATAGCCCACGAGCAGCTCCAGCGCGCGATTGCCGCGCGCAATCGGCTGGCCTGTGCGATCGTCCATCCTCGCCACATGCTCCTGCATGATGGCGCGATCGAGCCTGAAATTGATGACGCGCGTCGGCGTCAGTCCGGCAAACGAGCCCGCTGCGCCGTTGGCCGTCAGCACAGCCTCGCCGTTGCCGACTGGGACGATGCGGCCATGCTGGCGCATTTCCGCCGCGCCGCGCTCGATCACAACAAGGATGAAGTCGTCGTTGTCGACCAGCGCTTCGGTGTGGCGATTGCACATCGGCGACAACGATCCCGAAGCAACGGCGAGACGGGGTAACGCGCGGAGCGTGAGATCGACCTCGAGCGGCGCGCCATCGATGGCGTCCATCTCCATGCGCAGGATCGAGCGACCCCAGACCTCGAGGAACTCCTCGACGTCCCGCTTGCCGCGGCCGGCGGCGGTCGTAACCCGGAGGGATTGCAGCTCCTGCGTCTCGGCCACCCGCGTCGATCCTCGCGCACGAACGATCGAGGTCTAGGGTTTCGCAGGGGCCGCGGCAATGCTTTTCGTGTCGTAGCGCCGCAACAGCCTGCGGCAAAACAAGAAGAGTTCGCTCTACGCCAAGTCGTCTTCCCGCTGGTCCAAGAATAAATGCAGGACACCGGGCAGGCTGCGGTTGTCGAATTCACCGGCGCTGCGGAACATGAACATGAGATTGCTGGCCGTGGCGGCCGCTGCGGGAGCTTTCGCCG
The DNA here is from genome assembly GCA_035549395.1 of Bauldia sp. Classification (GTDB taxonomy): domain Bacteria; phylum Pseudomonadota; class Alphaproteobacteria; order Rhizobiales; family Kaistiaceae; genus DASZQY01. Next base: position 7,515 of record DASZQY010000330.1, on the reverse strand, counting down.
CCATGGCGACGCCGGCCGCAGCCGCGTCCGATGGCTGGTCGGGCTGCTACATTGGTGTCAATGGCGGCTACGGCTGGAGCGACGCCGCATTCGCCTACACCAAGGAGGATCCGCCCAGCGACTACGGCGCCCACACGGCGACCGGCCCGCTCGCTGGCGGGCAGGCCGGCTGCGATCTTTCGACAGGCTCATGGGTGCTGGGCTCGGCGGCGACTTTCGACTGGGCGAACATCACGGGCAGCCACGACTACTTCGTCGAGGCCGATGAATCCCGTGAAAGCAGCAAGACATCCGCGCTCGAAACGCTGACCGCGCGCGTCGGTTATCTCGTCCAGCCCGCCTTCCTCATCTATGCCAAGGGCGGCGTCGCCTGGACCCAGAATTCGTTCGAAGATTTGTTCATTGCCGATCAAAACGCGACGCCGTCTCTGGCAAACGACACCGCCACCGGATGGACCGCCGGCATCGGCGGCGAATACCGCTTCGCGCCGAAGTGGTCGGCGTTCCTTGAAGCCGACTATGCCGACTTCGGCACCCGGCACGTCACCTATGTCGATGGGGGCAGCTCGTTCTGGTACGCCGTGAAACAGAACCTCGCCACGGTGCTGTTCGGCATCAACTATCGCTTCGCCGGTCGCTAGTCGTCGGCAAGGCCCGACGCAGGGCACCGGTTCGCGCCCACGGCGAACTGGCGCCGTGCCGGTCGTTGTGTGTATAACCCGCCAAATTTCATTGGCGGAACATGGTCATGGCAGCGCGTTGGAGCCCGGACAGCTGGCGTAAATTGCCGATCGAGCAGGTGCCGGCATATCCGGACGCCGCCAGGCTCACGGCGGTCGAGGCGCAGCTTGCGGGATTCCCGCCGCTGGTCTTCGCTGGCGAGGCACGCAAGCTGAAGCGTACGCTGGCCGATGTCGCCGCTGGCCGCGCGTTCCTGCTGCAGGGCGGCGACTGCGCCGAAAGCTTCGCCGAGCACTCGGCCGACAACATCCGCGATTTCTTCCGCGTGTTCCTCCAGATGTCGGTGGTGATGACCTTCGCCGGCGGGTTGCCGGTGGTGAAGGTAGGCCGCGTCGCCGGGCAGTTCGCCAAGCCGCGCTCCTCCGATATCGAGACGATAGGCGGCGTCAGCCTGCCGAGCTATCGCGGCGACATCGTCAACGACATTGCATTCACCCCTGAGGCGCGCGTGCCCGATCCCGATCGGCAGCTTCAGGCGTACCGGCAATCGGCTGCAACGCTGAACCTGATCCGCGCTTTCGCGACCGGCGGGTACGCCAACCTCGAGAATGCACACCGCTGGATGCTGGGCTTCGTCAAGGATAGCCCGCAGTCGGCGCGCTACGAGGAACTGGCCAACCGCATCACCGAGGCGCTCGACTTCATGCGCGCTTGCGGCATCGACCCGGAAGTGCATCCCGAGATGCGCACGACCGATTTCTATACCAGCCACGAGGCCCTGCTGCTGGGCTACGAACAGGCCCTGACGCGCGTCGATTCGACGACCGGCGACTGGTACGCGACTTCCGGCCACATGATCTGGGTCGGCGACCGCACACGACAGGCCGATCACGCGCACATCGAGTACGTCCGCGGCGTGAAGAATCCGATCGGCCTCAAGTGCGGTCCGTCGCTGGCGGCGGACGACCTCATCCGGCTGATCGACATCATCAATCCTGAGGACGAGCCCGGCCGGCTGACGCTGATCTGCCGCTTCGGTTCGGACAAGGCCGACGACGCGCTGCCGAAGCTCGTGCGTGCCGTGAAGCGGGAAGGGCGCAATGTCGTCTGGTCGTGCGACCCGATGCACGGCAATACGGTCAAGGCGGCCAACAACTACAAGACGCGGCCTTTCGACCGCATCATGTCGGAGCTGCGATCGTTCTTCGCCGTGCATGAGGCGGAAGGGACCAACGCCGGCGGGGTCCACCTCGAGATGACCGGCAAGGATGTGACAGAATGTACCGGGGGGGCGCGCGCCATCAGCGAGATGGACTTGCACGACCGCTACCACACGTATTGCGATCCGCGGCTCAACGCCGAGCAAGCCATTGAGGCGGCTTTCCTTATTGCGGAGCTGCTGAAGCGCGGCCGCGCCGCCGCCCCGGCAAGGAAGCCGCTCGCGGCAAGCGCCTGATCGAAAAGCGAATCCGACGCCAAACCTTACGAAGGTTTAATCCACGAACCTGGCCCGTCGCCAGAAACCCGCCACAATCCGCCACAATTTTTCGCGCGCTTTTTGCGGGGGCGAAAAGCACCGCTGCCGCATTCGGCGGAGTGGCGCTTGCGCCCCCTTCGACCCGATGAGGAAAGCCGAACATGCTTGGTTCTAAGACTGCGCTTGGCATCGTGCTGATCGCCGGTGCGTTGGTGTTTGCCCCGGCAGCATTTGCTCAGACGGCCGACACGTCGACGGATACGACCGCCGCCGCGCCGATGGCGCCGCCGCCACCGGCGACGGTGGCCCAGCCAGTCGCCGCACCGCAGCCCCTGCAGGGCCTGTGGCTGACCACGTCCTACCCGTCGCTGACCGAAAACCTGGGCAGCGACTCCATCCAGCTCCCGCTCACCATCCAGAACAAGGGACAGCCTCCGCGCCGCGTCGAGCTTTCCGTCACCGGCCTTCCCGCTGGCTGGACCTACGAGATCGACGGCGGCGGCAACCCGGTCTCGGCTGCGTATGCCAACACCGACTCCGATCAGTCGCTGACGCTCAAGGTTTCTCCGGCCAAGGATGCCAAATTCGGCACCTACCAGTTCCAGGTCACAGGCAAGGCCGATGCTGACACGCTGACGCTCCCGCTGACGGTGGTCCTGGCGCAGCCGAAGCCGGCTACGGTCGAAGTAACGCCAAAGCTGCCGGCGCTGCGCGGCTCGCCCACCTCGGCCTTCGATTTCGACGTCGACATCAAGAACGACGGCACCACCGACCAGACGTTCAATCTGCTGTCGAATGCGCCGGCCGGCTTCGAGGTGTCGTTCACGGAGCAATATGGCTCGCAGGAACTGACCAGCGCCCCGATCAAGGCCGGGGCAACGAGCACCTTCAAGGTCAGCGTGAAGCCGCCGCATGACGTCTCGGCAGGTCAGTACACCGTAGGCATCGCCGCCGCGACACCCGACCTCCAGGGTCAGGCCCAGCTTCTCCTCGACATTACCGGCCAGCCGGACCTCAGCTTGAGCGCGCCGGATGGTCGGCTCTCTGGCGACGCTACCGCCGGGCAGGCCCGCACGTTCAAGCTGACCCTGCACAACGGTGGCAGCGCCCCGGCGCAGAACGTCAAGTTCAGCGCCGATCCACCGTCGAACTGGAAGGTCGACTTCAACCCGGCCACCATCGACGCCGTGCCTCCGGGCCAGGACGTTGACGTCTCGGTCGACATCACGCCGCCCGATAACGCCATCGCCGGCGATTACATGGTGGGCGTCAACGGCAACGCTGACGGCAACGCCTCGACCGCCAACTTCCGCGTGACGGTCGAGACATCGACGATGTGGGGCATCTGGGGCCTCGCCATCATCGCCGCCGCCGTCATCGTGCTTGCGGCCGCCGTCACCCGGTATGGCCGGCGATGAGTACGGTCGTCATCGAAGCGGCCGGACTGACCAAGCGGTACGGAAAGTCGGTCGCCGTCGACGGCATCGATCTCGCCGTCGAGAAGGGTGAGGTGTTTGGATTGCTCGGGCCAAACGGCTCGGGCAAGACGACGACCATCCTGATGCTGCTCGGCCTGACCGAACCGTCGGGCGGCCAGGTTCGCGTGCTGGGTTATGATCCGCTGCGCCAGCCGCTCGAGGTCAAGCGCCGCGTCGGCTATTTGCCCGACTCGGTCGGCTTCTACGATCACCTGTCGGCGCGGGAGAACCTCGCCTACAGCGCGCGGCTGGCGGGCATCCCGGCGGCCGAAGCGCGCAAGCGCATCGAGGCGGCGCTCGTCCGCGTCGGGCTTGGTGCGGTCGCCGATCGCCGCACCAACACCTTTTCGCATGGTATGCGCCAGCGCCTCGGGCTCGCCGAGGTGCTGATCAAGCAGCCGGAGGTGGCGATCCTCGACGAGCCGACCAACGGCCTCGATCCCCAGGCGACGCAGGAGTTGCTGACGCTGATCGGCGAACTGCGCCGTGACGGCATCACGATCCTGCTGTCCTCGCACCTTCTCGGCCTTGTGCAGACCATCTGCGATCGCGTCGCGCTGTTCCGCAAGGGCCGCATCGGTCTGGTCGGCACGGTCAGCGACCTCGCCCGCCAGGTGCTCGGTGGCGCCTATGTCGTCGAAGTCGAGGCCGAAGGCGTCGACCTGAAGGCGGCGCTTGCCGGCGTGGAAGGCATTGTGGCCGTGACGCCGGTCAACGGATCGATGTCGCGCGTCGACGCCCACCAGGACCTGCGGCCGGAGATCGCGCGGCGCGTCATCAGCGCCGGCGGGGCGTTGCGCAATATGGCCATCCGCCGCGCCGGATTGGATGAAGTCTACGTCCGCTACTTCGAACAGGCGGAAAGCGGGAAGGAGGTGGCCAATGCGGCGTGAAGGTTCTCCGTTCACTGGCCTGGCGACCGTCGCCCTGAAGGAAGCGGCAGACCACCTGAGCAGCGTGCGCATGCACCTCGTCATGTTGCTCGTGCTGCTCACCGCCGCCGGTTCGATCTATGGCGCCATCGGGCAGATCAAGAACACGGTCGCCTCTGACCCGTTCCTGTTCCTGCGCCTGTTCACAACCGCGCAGGATCCATTGCCGTCGTTCGTCTTCTTCCTCGGCTTCCTGCTGCCGCTGGTATCAATCGCGCTCGCCTTCGACTCGATCAACGGCGAATACGGACGCCGTACGATGAGCCGCATCCTGGCGCAGCCGATCTACCGCGATGCCGTGCTGACCGGAAAATTCCTCGGCGGCCTGATCGTGCTCGCGATCTGCCTGATCACGTTGTGGCTGCTGATGACCGGCCTCGGCATCCTGCTCCTCGGCCTGCCGCCGAGCGGCGAGGAGGTGCTGCGCGGCATTGCGTTCCTGATCGCGTCGCTGGCCTATGCGGGCGTTTGGCTGGCGGTGGCGCTTCTGTTCTCGACCATCTTCCGCTCGCCGGCGACCTCGGCGCTGGCGGCGCTGACGCTGTGGCTGCTGTTCTCCATCTTCTGGACGATGCTGACGCCGCTGCTTGCCAACGGGATCTCCCCGGTCGATCCGCTCGATCCCATGACGCAGGTCGCCAACCTGAACTGGAACGAGGCGATTTCGCGCATCTCGCCGAACACGCTGTATGCCGAGATGACACAGGGCCTGCTCAACCCGGGAACCCGCTCCTTCGGCGTAATCTTCATGAGCCAGCTTGAGGGCGCCCTCATGGGCGCTCCTCTGCCCTTCTCGCAGAGCGCCTTGCTCATCTGGCCGCAACTGGCCGGGCTGGTGGCGATCATGCTGGTGATTTTCACCATCGCCTACGTCAGCTTCCAGCGGCAGGAAATCCGCGCCTGACGGGCTGATGGGACCGAACGATCGGGGGCCGCCTCCCGGCGGCCTCTGTCGTTTTGAACGGCGAGTTTGCCGATCCTGCCTCCGCGCGCTACACCGCGCGCATGGCCCAGACCGACACGCTCCGTATCGCCGTCGCACAGCTCGATTTGATTGTCGGCGACATTGACGGCAACGTTGCCAAGGCGCGCGAGGCCCGGACCAAAGCCGCTGCCGAAGGCGCCGACCTGCTGGTGCTCTCCGAGCTATTCGTGGCCGGCTACCCGCCCGAGGACCTCGTCCTCAAGCCGGCGTTCCAGGATGCCTGTCGCAAGGCGGTGGAGGCGCTGGCGCGAGACACGGCCGATGGCGGCCCGGGTGTCGTCATCGGCTCGCCCTGGCCGGAAGGCGGCAGGGTCTACAACGCCGTGGCGCTGCTGGATGCCGGCCGCATCGAGGGCCTGCGCTACAAGGTGGAGCTGCCGAACTACGGCGTCTTCGACGAGCTTCGCGTGTTCGCGTCGGGCCCGCTTCCCGGGCCGGTCGGCTTTCGTGGCGTACGTCTTGGCCTGCCGATCTGCGAAGACATCTGGTTCGAGCAGGTCAGCGAGTGTCTGGCTGAGACCGGCGCCGAGATTCTGATCGTCCCCAATGGGTCGCCATACGCGCAGGGCAAGGAAAGCGTGCGGCAGCAGGTGGCGCTCGCCCGCGTCATCGAGACGGGGCTGCCGCTGATCTATGTGAACCAGTGCGGCGGGCAGGACGAGCTGGTGTTCGACGGCGGCTCGTTCGCACTGCACGCCGACCACAGCCTTGCCTTTCAGATGGCGCAGTTCGAGCCCGGCATGGCGCTTACGACGTGGCGGAAGCAGGACGGGGCATGGCGGTGCGCCTCTGGGCCGAAGGCGTTGCTGCCCGAACATGCGGAGGCGAACTGGCGCGCCTGCGTCGTCGGCCTGCGCGACTACGTCAACAAGAATGGCTTTCCCGGCGTCGTGCTTGGGCTTTCGGGCGGCATCGATTCGGCGGTCGTGACGACCATGGCCGTCGACGCGCTCGGCCCAGGGCGCGTGCACTGCGTGATGTTGCCCTACCGCTACACCTCTAACGAAAGCCTGAGCGACGCCGCCGAGATCGCCGAGACGCTGGGGGTGCGTTACGACATCGTGCCGATCGAGGCGCCGGTCGAGGGCTTCAATGCCGTGCTGAAGCCGGTGTTCGACGGCAAGGCTGCCGATATCACCGAGGAAAACCTGCAATCGCGCTCGCGCGGCACGATCCTCATGGCGATCTCCAACAAGTTCGGGTCGATGGTGCTGACCACCGGCAACAAGTCCGAGATGTCGGTGGGTTATGCCACGCTCTATGGCGACATGAACGGCGGCTTCAACCCGATCAAGGATCTTTACAAGACAGAGGTCTACGAGCTTGCCCGTTGGCGCAATGCCAATCGGCCCAAGGATGCGTTGGGACCGGCGGGCGTCGTCGTACCCGAGAACGTGATCACGCGCGCGCCGAGCGCCGAGCTGCGCCCCAACCAGACGGACCAGGATTCGCTGCCGCCTTACGAGATGCTGGACGATATCCTCGAGTGCCTTGTCGAAGGCGAGATGCGCGTGAAGGACGTTATGGCGCGCGGCTATGACGAAGCGACGGTGAAGAAGGTCGAGCGCCTGCTCTACATCGCGGAGTACAAGCGCCGGCAGGCGGCGCCCGGCGTCAAGATCACCTCGCGCAACTTCGGTCGTGACCGCCGCTACCCAATCACCAACAAGTTCCGCGACAAGGGGTAGCTATTTGCGACGTGCAATCTTTTCCTCGACCGCTTCGCGGATCAGGCGCTGATAGGGGATACCCCGCGCATTCGCCTGCTCCTTCACTGTCGTCAGCAACGAGTCAGGAAAGCGCATGTTCACGCGCGATGATTTACGCTCGAACTCGAATCTGGCCGGCTTGAATTGTGAGAAGTCGAGATCGGAAAGATCCTGCTCGAGAAATGCCTCCGCTTCCGAATCGGAGCGCAATCTAGGTACCTTGCGCTTCATATCTCTCGCTCTCCTTCCTGTG
>DASZQY010000329.1:0-4726 GCA_035549395.1 Bauldia sp. | reverse complement strand
CATGCCGCCGCCGATTACGAGTGCGTCGACCTTCTCGACGAGGTGGAGCAACACGTCGATCTTGGACGAGACCTTGGCGCCGCCGACGATCGCGACGACTGGGCGCTTCGGGCTGCCCAGCGCTGCTTCCAGGGCCTCGATCTCCTTCTGCATGGAGCGTCCGGCGTAGGCGGGCAGGTGATTGGCCAGCCCTTCGGTCGAGGCATGCGCGCGATGGGCGGCAGAGAAGGCGTCGTTGACATAGATATCGCCGAGCTTCGCCAGCTCGGCGGTGAACAGCGGGTCGTTCTTCTCCTCGCCCTTGTGGAAGCGCGTGTTCTCCAGCACCAGCACGTCGCCGTCCTTCATCGCGGCGACCGCCTGCTCGGCGACCATGCCGACGCAATCGGCGGCGAAGGCGACCGGCCTGCCAAGTACCGCTGACACCGCCGGCACCACCTGTTTCAGCGTGAACTTCGGATCGGGGCCATCCTTCGGGCGTCCGAAATGGGCGAGCAGGATCGCCTTGCCGCCCTTGTCGGTGATTTCGCTGATGGTCGGAGCGGCGGCACGTATGCGCGTGTCGTCGCTCACCTTGCCATCGGCCATGGGGACGTTGAGGTCGACGCGGATAAGCACGCGCTTGCCGCGCACATCCACGCCGTCGAGCGTGCGAAACGCTGCCATGGCCGGTCCCCTGGGTTCGCGACTAGAGCAGCTTGGCCATCGCAACGGCCGTGTCGGCCATGCGGTTGGAGAAGCCCCACTCGTTGTCGTACCAGGAGACGACGCGGACGAATGTGTCGCCGATGACCTTGGTCTGGTCAACCGCGAAGGTCGACGAATGCGGGTCATGGTTGAAGTCCGACGATACCAGCGGCTCGGCCGTCCAGTTCAGGATGCCCTTCAGCCGGTTGGTCTTGGAGGCCTCGAAGATCGCGTTGTTGACCTCCTCGGCCGTCGTCTTGCGCTTGGCGACGAACTTGAAGTCGACCTGCGAGACGTTCGGCGTCGGCACGCGGGTGGAGGCGCCGTCGAGCTTGCCCTTGAGGTCCGGGATGACCAGGCCGATCGCCTTGGCGGCGCCGGTCGAGGTCGGGATCATGTTGAGGGCGGCAGCACGGGCCCGGTAGAGGTCCTTGTGATAGGTGTCCAGCGTCGGCTGGTCGCCGGTGTAGGAGTGGATCGTGGTCATGAAGCCATGCTCGATGCCGATGGCGTTGTGCAGCACGGAGACCACCGGCGCCAGGCAGTTGGTCGTGCACGAGGCGTTGGAGACCACCATGTGGTCCTTGCTCAGCTTGTCGTCGTTGACGCCGTAGACCACGGTCAGGTCGGCGCCGTCGGAGGGCGCCGAAACCAGCACGCGCTTGGCGCCGGCCGTGAGATGAGCCGAGGCCTTTTCCTTCGACGTGAAGATGCCCGTGCACTCGAGCGCGATGTCGACGCCCAGCGCCTTGTGCGGGAGCTGCGCCGGGTCCTTGATCGCCGTCACCTTGATCGGCGAGCCGCCGATCGAGATCGTGTCGCCGGAGACGGTGACCTCGTGCGGGAACTTGCCGTGCACGCTGTCGTGGCGGAGCAGGTGGGCGTTGGTCTCGACCGGACCGAGATCGTTGACGCCGACGACCTCGATGTCCTTGCGGCCCGACTCGTAGATGGCGCGCAGCACCAGACGGCCGATACGGCCGAACCCGTTGATGAAAACCTTGACGGCCATGGCTCTCTCCAGTCCTCTATCCGTTGTGGCGCTTGGCGATCGCGTCGGCGACGGCCTCCGCCGTGATCCCGAAATTGGCGTAGACGTCCTTGTAGGGAGCGCTCGCGCCGAAGCTGTGCATGCCGACGAATAGCCCGTCGGAGCCGATGATCGCATCCCAGCCGAAGCGGACGGCCGCTTCGACCGCCAGCTTGATCGGCGCGTCGCCGATGACCGCGCGGCGCGTCGCCTCGGGCTGCGCGAGGAACAGCTCGACCGAAGGCACCGACACCACGCGGACGGCAATATTGCGACCGGCGAGCAGCTTCTGTGCGTTGATGGCGAGCTCGACCTCCGAACCCGATGCGAAGATCGTGGCGCGCGCCGCTCCGCCGGCGGCCGGCGAGATTTCGTAGGCGCCCGCGGCGCTGAGGTTCTTGTCGCTCGGGGTCGTGCGCGCCGGCGTCAGGTTCTGGCGGGTGAGGGCAAGCACGCTCGGACCGTCCGTGCGTTCGAGCGCCAGCTGCCAGCACTCGGCGGTCTCCACGGCATCGGCGGGGCGGAAGACGCGCATGTTCGGCATTGCCCGCAGCGCGGCCAGATGCTCCACCGGCTGGTGGGTCGGGCCGTCTTCGCCGAGGCCGATCGAGTCGTGCGTCATCACATAGACCACCGGAACGCGGGCGAGTGCGGCAATGCGCATCGCCGGACGGGCATAATCGGTGAACACCAGAAAAGTGGCGCCCGCCGGCCGAAGTCCGCCGTGCAGCGCCAGGCCGTTCATCGCGGCCGACATCCCGTGTTCACGGATGCCGTAATGGATATAGCGGCCGCCGTAGGCGCCCGGCTTGATGTCGGTCAAGTTCTTGGTCTTGGTGTTGTTCGACGGCGTCAGGTCGGCGGAGCCCAGGATGAGCTCGGGCATCGCCGGCGTGATCGCCTCCAGCACCAGTTCGCTCGCCTTGCGGGTCGCGACCGTCGGTTTGTCGGCCACCAGCTTCGCCTTCAGCGCCGCGAATGCGGGGGCCAGCTCCGCCGGCCACGTGCGCGCCAGCCGCCGCTCGAACTCGGCCTTCTTCGGCGATGCCGCGAAGCGCCTGGTCCAGGCGTCGCGCTCGCCGCGGCTGCGCCTGCCGGCTTCGCGCCATTCGGCGAGAATATCGGCGGGGATCTCGAACGGCGGGTATGGCCATTCGAGGTTCTTGCGCGCGCCGACGATTTCCTCGGCGCCGAGCGCCTCGCCGTGGGCCTTCGAGGTTCCGGCCTTGGTCGGCGCGCCGAAGCCGATCGTGGTCTTGCAGGCGATCAGCGTCGGACGGTCGGACTGCAGCGCTGTCTCGATTGCGGCGGCGATGGCGTTGTGGTCCTGGCCGTCGATGCGCGACGCGTTCCAGCCGGCCGCCTTGAAGCGGGCGACCTGATCGACCGAGTCGGCGAGCGTCAGCGGGCCATCGATCGAGATGCCGTTGTCGTCGAACAGGAAGATCAGCTTGTTCAGCTTGAGGTGGCCGGCGAGCGCGATCGCTTCCTGGCTGACGCCCTCCATGAGGTCGCCGTCCGAGCACAGCACGAACGTGTGATGATTGACGATGTCCTCGCCGAAGTCGGTGGCGAGCATGCGCTCGGCCAGCGCGAAGCCGACCGAGGCGCCGACGCCCTGGCCGAGCGGGCCCGTGGTCGTCTCGACACCCGGCGTCTGGAAGTTCTCCGGGTGCCCCGGGGTCTTCGAGTGCAGCTTCCGGAAATTCCTGATCTCGTCGATGGTCATCGCCTCGTACCCGGTCAGGTAGAGAAGCGAATAGAGCAGCATCGAGCCGTGCCCGGCCGACAGGATGAAGCGGTCGCGGTCAGGCCACTGCGGGTCGGCGGGGTCGAATTTCAGGTAGCGGGAGAAAAGGACCGTGGCGACGTCGGCCATGCCCATCGGCATGCCGGGGTGGCCCGACTTCGCCTGCTCGACCGCATCCATGGCCAGCGCGCGGATCGCATTGGCCATGCGTGTGTGCTTCGCAATATCAATCATGGAAGGCATCGGCGCCGCTCGCGGATGGAAACGCTGCCGCCAAGCGGCCGATGGCAGGGAATAAGCACACCAGTATCGTGAGTCAATGTGGTACGCCCCTCAGAGAAGTCACCACCTTTAATTGACGCAGCCGAATACTCGCGAATAGTCTGAAAAGTGCTGCCGGGTGAGGCGCGTATGGCCGAGTCTTTATCCATTGCCGAAGCATTGGAGCGGCTGCGGGCTGCCGCCGCGGCTGTCGAGGACGCCCTTGAGCGGCGCCGGGAGCGTATCGCTGCGGCCGCCGGCGTGGAAGGCGAAGTCCACCGCCTTGGCACGGATCGCTCGCGCCTGGCTGAGTCCCTTGATGCCGCTGAGGCGCGCGCCGCCAGGCTCGCCGAGGTGAATGCCGCGGTGTCGCGGGGGTTGGTCGAGGCGATGGAGGAAATCCGCGACGTGCTGGAACGGCAGGGCGGCTAGGCCATGGGCCAGGTCAACGTCACCATCAGCGGCAAGACGTACCGCATGGCCTGCGAGGACGGCGAGGAGGATCATCTCGTCGCCCTGGCTGCCCGCCTCAATGCGTCGATCGAGCAGCTGCGCGCCCGCTTCGGCGAGATCGGCGACCAGCGCCTCACCGTGATGGCGGCGATCACGCTGGCCGACCAGAGCGCGGAGGCCGAGCGCCGGCTGGCCGAACTCAGGGCGGAGGTCGCGTCTCTGGAGCAGATCAACACCGAGCTCGTCGAGCAGCGCGAAGCGGGCGCTCTCGAAATGACGTCGGCGCTCGACGAGGTCTCGGCGCGGCTGGAAGCGGTCGCCGCCGCCATTGCCGGCGAGGACGCCGGTGGCTAGCACCTTTGCGGCCGCGGACCTATATTTCCGCTCGGCGAGGCTGCTAGGCCCGACAGGAGACAAGTACTCCCGGGGCTTATCGATCCTAATGGGAGCTGTCCCTGACCGGGCCCGTGGGTCCGGATATACGGCGCCCACCTACGTTGTAGGTCTCCGGGGTCGATCTCTCCATCGGCCACTGCGGCTTCGCT
>DASZQY010000328.1:0-6439 GCA_035549395.1 Bauldia sp. | reverse complement strand
AACGTGCCCTACGACGAGGTCTTCGAGCTCGACGACATCAACAGCGAGTTCGCCCAGGCCGACGTCGCCTACGTCATCGGCGCCAACGACGTCACCAACCCGGCGGCGGAGGAGGACAAGTCCTCGCCGATCTACGGCATGCCGGTGCTCCAGGTGTGGAAGGCCGGCACGGTGATGTTCGTGAAGCGGTCGCTGGCTTCGGGCTACGCCGGCATCGACAATCCGCTGTTCTACCGCGACAACACCATGATGCTGCTCGGCGACGCCAAGAAGATGACCGAGGGCATCGTCAAGGCGCTGGACTAGGCGCAGCCGGCGCAACGGCTGACCGGATAGGGACTGTCTTGGCGGACGGGGTTGCGCTGCTGCTCAGGGTTCTGGCGATTGGCGTCGGCGCGACCGCTTTCATGGATATTGTCGCGATCGTCCAGAGCCGCGTTCTGGGCACAGCGGGGCCCGACTATGCCCCGGTGGCGCGCTGGATCGGCCACATGCCACGCGGCCAGTTCCGTCATGGTTCAATTACGGCGGCGGCGCCCGTTGCCCATGAACACGCGGCCGGCTGGCTGGTCCACTACGTGACCGGCATCGCCTACGCGGTCCTGCTGGTGGCGATCTGGGGCACAGGCTGGGTGCGGAATCCTACTATCCTGCCGCCGCTCATCCTGTTGCTGGTCGCTCTCGTCATCCCGTTCCTGATCATGCAGCCGGCCTTCGGGTTCGGCATCGCCGGGTCGAAGCTGCCGCGGCCGTGGGCCGCGCGGTCGCGGAGCATCGCCGGTCATGTGACCTTCGGCATCGGGCTCTATCTGGCGGCGCGCCTCAGCCTCCTGCTGTTTCCCGCCTTCATCTGATCGGCGGAGGCCAGGCTCGCATCTGCCGGCAGTCAGCCAGCGCGTCGCGCCGGCCGCCCGCCGTTGGCTACTCCAGCTTCAGCAGGCTGTTGAAGTAGTAGTTGTTGACGCTGTTGTTCTTGTAGCTCTCGATCGAGTCATCGAACGGCTGCATCTTGTCGTCCGTCGCGATGAAGACTTCGGAGTATTCGCCGGGCGTCGTCGCCTTGAGGGCGGTGAACGCCTCCGCCGGGAAGGCGAAGCACGGCCCGTCCATGCAGCCCGTGCTTATCCGCTGGCCGGGGTAGGCGGTCGCCAGCTTGTGCCAGCCGTTGGTGTCGTAGATCTCCCACGGCTTCTTGTCGGCGGGCGCCGGCTTGGTGCGCACGTAAAACGCAGCCTTGGTCTTCTCGGGCAATGCGTTGGCGTCGGCACCAAAGGTCATCAGGCGCAGTTCATGCTGTGGCGTCATCGCCAGGATGCCGTAGACCTTCGCCTTGCCGGCGATCTTGTACTTCGTGGCGCCGTCGATGATGTAAGCGGCGAGCTTGCCGTCGGGAGTGAACAAGGCGGGGGCGTAGCCGATGCCGGTCTCGACGGGATAGACGAGAAAGCCGTTCTGCGTGGCGTAGGCCTCGAGCGCCAGGTTGACAAACGCCAGGTCGACTTCGATGAGCAGGTCCGTCAGGTTGTAGTTCGCCACCGCGTCGTTGATCTTGTTCTGGGCGATGCCCTGAGCACTCTTCACGAAGACGTCGTAGTTGGTGCCGTAGAGCTGCTTGACGAAATTGTCGAAGCCGGCCGCCATCTGCTGCTCCTCGTCGCTCAGCGCGCGGTAGTTGGTATCGGCTGGCGGTAGCTTGCCGAGCTGGTAGGCGATGAGCAGCGTGGCGTAGGTCTTGCTGTCGGCATCGAAGTGCGCGTCGTTGAACAGCGCCGCGGTCGTGGCGTCGCACGCCGCGCCTTTGGCCTTGGCGGCTGCGGCTGCGTCGGCCGCCTTCAGCCACGTGTCGTACTCGTCGTCGCCGATGCGGCCGCTCTGGTACATGGCATGGTGGCTGGTCGCGTTCAGCGCATCGGCCGTGCGCCCGCCGAGGTAGCTGCGCTCGAAATACTTTAGCGCATGGCAGGCATCGTCGATCAGCTCGAGCTGGCGAAGCTGGATGTACTGGTCCTCGTCCTCCGCCATGGCGATAGCCGGGACGAGTGCGAGCGCCGCCGCGAATAGCGGCGCGATGGTCTGCTTCAGTTGCAAGGTGTCACCCTGGAGATTGCAGTAAGCCTTCCCGCATAACACGGGCGGCACGGGGTCGGGCAAGGGGAGGGCGGAAGGACGCCGCCATTTGTCTTCTCGGGTACCCGGGCTGGCCGATGCTCCCGCGTTGCCCGTGGCGGCGGAGAATCAGGTCCGCGGCGACCTTACTGGCTGAGCGCGATGCCGCCGCCCTGGGCCGTGCGGTGCATGCCTTCCGTCGCCGGGCCGTAGCCGGGGCTGAGGTTCGCGGCATGGGCGAAAGCGTTGAACGCCTGCTGGGTCATGCCCAGCTTCTCGAGGGCGAGACCCTGGTTGGTCCATCCTTCATACGAATCGGGGTCGCGCTTGACGACTTCGTTGAAGTCGTCGAGCGCCGCCTTGTAGTCGCCGGTCGCGAGGTACGAGAGGCCGCGCGCGTTGAACGGCTCGGCGGCGGTCGGCGCCAGCGAGATCGCCTTCGAGAAGTCGTCGATCGCCTGGACGTGCAGGTTCTGCGCCTGCTCGATCAGCCCACGATTGTGATAGGCGCGCGGGTCGTTGGGATCGAGGTCGATCGCCTTGTTGAAATCGGCGAGCGCGAGATCGAACTGCTTGCGCTGGCGATACATGTTTCCACGCCCGACGTAGGCGACGGCGTAGTTCGGGTTGATCGAGATCGCCTGGTTGTAGTCGGCGAAGGCCGC
This sequence comes from Bauldia sp., assembly GCA_035549395.1. Classification (GTDB taxonomy): domain Bacteria; phylum Pseudomonadota; class Alphaproteobacteria; order Rhizobiales; family Kaistiaceae; genus DASZQY01. The sequence continues at coordinate 3,668 of DASZQY010000328.1, read as the reverse complement.
GTTGTCGTTCTGCATGCTGCGCTCGACCAGCGCCCGGTTGGCGTACGCCTGATAGAAGTTCGGATTGATCTTGAGAGCGGCGTCGAAGTCGGCGATCGCTTCCTTGAAGCGGCCGGCGCGGCCGTAAGCGCTGCCGCGCACATTGTAGGCGGTCGGGTCGCTTGGATTCTGCGCGATCACCGCCGACAGCGAATCGATGTTCACCGCCGAGCCGGCGGATTGGTCGATCTGGCCGAACTGGGTGTTGCCGGTGCTGGCGCAGCCGGCGAGGCCCAGAGCCGCCGCCAGCGCTGCCGCGGCGCCAAGGCCGCGTAATGCTGTCAGGGCAGGGATGGAACTTGCCGCTCGCACCATCCGCCTCGTCCGCCCCTTCGCATGGCCTCGTCAGTCGCGGGCGGATTGCCCGCGACCATTATCTCAAACCGAAGAAACGCCTAATGCGGGCGAAATTACGGAGCGCTGCGACGGCCTTCGAAGCCGCCGCTGGAACCGCCACGGCCACCGCGGCCGCCCGGGCCACCCTGTCCGCGGGTGTTCGTCGGCGCTGCCGCGCGGCCGCCGCCGGGGGCGATGCCTTCGCGCTGGGCGCGCTTGCGCGCCAGCTTGCGGGCGCGGCGGATCGCCTCCGCCTTCTCGCGCGCGCGGCGCTCGGACGGCTTCTCATAGTGATTGCGGAGCTTCATCTCACGGAAAAGCCCCTCGCGCTGCATCTTCTTCTTGAGAGCCTTCAGCGCCTGGTCGACGTTGTTGTCGCGAACGAGTACCTGCAAGCGTTCTTGTCCTGTTGCCTCGGTGAATCTGGAATACGGGCCGCCCGGCAGTGGCCTTTGGCCACGCTTGGGCCGCCCGAATTGGCGGCTGCTTTAGCAAATGTGGCGGTGAACTGCAATCTGCGGCCGGGGCTTATCGCTTTCCGGCCGGGCGAATGCGGTTGACATGGCCCATCTTTCGGCCGGGCCGGGCCTCCGCCTTGCCGTAAAGATGGAGGCGGGCGCCTGGTTCCGCAAGGATTTCCGCCCACCGGCCAGCATCGTCGCCGAGCAGGTTTTCCATCGTCACGTCCGAATGACGCGCCGTGTCGCCGAGCGGCCAGCCGGCGATCGCCCGGATGTGCTGCTCGAACTGCGATACCAGGCAGCCGTCCTGCGTCCAGTGGCCGGAATTGTGCACCCTGGGCGCGATCTCGTTGACCATCAGCACCCCGCCGGGAGCGAGGAACATCTCGACCGCGAGCACGCCGACGTGGTCCACCGCGTCGGCGATCTTCTCTGCCATCGCCACTGCCTCCGCCGCCGTCTGCGGCGTGATCGTCGCCGGCACGCTCGTCTCGGCCAGAATGCCGTTCTCGTGGCGATTTTCCGAGATGTCGTAGGCGCGCATGGCGCCGTCGCGGCCACGCGCGAGGATCACCGAAACTTCGCGCTCGAACGGCACGTGCGCCTCGAGGATCGCCGGCATCTCGCCGATCGAGCGCCACGCGGCGACCAGATCGTCGCCGGAGCGGATCGCCGCCTGTCCCTTGCCGTCGTAGCCCATGCGCCGCGTTTTCAGGATCGCCGGCCGCCCGGTGCGCGCCAGCGCAGAATAGATGTCCTGCACGACGTTCACGGGGGCGTAGGGCGCGACCGCGATGCCGAGCTCGCCCATCAGCCGTTTCTCGTCATAGCGGTCCTGCGCCACCTCGAGGCTGCGCTGGCGCGGGTAGACCGCGACGCGCTCGGCGAGAAAGCGCACAGTGGCCACGGGCACGTTCTCGAATTCATAGGTCACCACGTCGACCGCCGCGGCGAAGGCGGCGAGGGCACCTTCGTCCTCGTAGGGCGCGATCGTGCGTGCCGCGGAAACGGCAAAGGCCGGGCTCTTCGCGTCGGGACAATAGATGTGGCAGTTCAGCCCGAGTTCGGCCGCTGCCAGCGCCAGCATGCGGCCGAGCTGGCCGCCGCCCAGGATGCCGATCGTCATGCCCGGCGAAAGCGGCTGTTCCTCGCGATGCGCCATCACCTGGCTTCGTCGCTCGGCCGTTCGCCGACCTTGGCGGATTGCTCGGCCCGCCATTTGTCGAGAGCGGCGGCGACGCGCCTGTCGTTCAGTGCCAGGACGGCGGCCGCGAGCAGCGCCGCGTTGATGGCCCCCGCGCGTCCGATGGCTAGCGTGCCGACCGGCACGCCGGCCGGCATCTGCACGATTGAGTACAGGCTGTCCTGCCCGCCGAGCGCCTTGGTCTCGATCGGCACGCCAAAAACGGGAAGGGGGGTCATCGCCGCGACCATTCCGGGCAGATGGGCGGCGCCGCCCGCGCCCGCGATGATCACCTTGTGCCCGGCGTCACGCGCGCCCTTGGCGAAGGTCACCAGCCGCTCCGGCGTGCGGTGCGCGGAAACGATGCGCGCATCGTGTCTTATGCCGAGGGCGTCGAGCGTCTCCGCCGCTTCCTTGAGGATCGCCCAGTCCGACTGGCTGCCCATGACGATCGCCACCGGCGCGGCCGCATCGCGCCTGGCGGGGCGGGAGCGCTTCGTCTGCGTGGCCATCAGCGGGAATCCCCGAAGCGGAAAGGCCGCGAAGTATAAGTCCGCGGCCGCCCGGTCAAGCGATGATGTCCGGGAGGAGGCGGTCGTCGAGCGCGGTTATGCGGTCCTTGAGGGCCAGCTTCCGCTTCTTCATCCGCTGAATCTGGATCGAATCGGGGCGGGCCGATTCGGCCATGGCCGTGATCGCGGCGTCGAGGTCGCGATGTTCCTGGCGCAGCTCCGCCAGCTCGCGACGGATGTCGCGCTCTTCCTCTTCGCTCAGGCGCCGGCCTCCGGAACCCATGAAAAAATCCTACCACGGCAGGCGCTTGGCCTTGAAGGCGGGCGACCCCGGCAACATGTCAAAAAAAGGCCGGGTTGGCAGTGCCGTATCCTGCCGCAGTGCGGTTCGACAGACGCCATGTCCCGTGCCACACTGGCTTCATCTTTAGTCAACAGGGAGGCCCCCGCTTTGACTATGGAAACTCACCTCGCCGAGCTGGAGCGGCGCCATCAGGCGCTGGAACGCGAAATCGAGGATGCGCTGCAGCATCCCGGTATCGACACGCTGACGCTGACCGAGCTCAAGCGCCGCAAGCTGTCGCTGAGGGATGAGATCGAGAAACTGAAGACGCAATCGGTCCACTAGCGGCCGGACAACGGGCGGGCAAATCGCGACGTTGCCGGCGGGCCGGCTGGTTCGCCCGTCCGGTCTGCATCATGTCAGGGATGGACGTCCGGCCGCTCCGGCGGCCGTGTCGCGGTTGATCGCTCCGGCGAAGCCCGCGAGGGTGATGGTCCATGCAGTGGGCGAGTCCATCGCCGACCGGACTGCTTGGGCATGTTCGCCCTGTTTCTCGAAGTCACTGTGTTCGAGGTCTACCCGCGTCCCGTTTGATTCCGGCGTCGAACCAGTGGCCGCCGGCGTGCGCCTCCACGACGATCTCGATGAAGGGCGTCGCCGCGATGTGCGCCGGGTGCCCTCGGCGTGGTCGCTCACCAGGCCGGCCTCTTTTTCTTACGCATAGTCAAGCCGGAGTGTCTTGATCGGCCGCGAGATTGATGGCACCCGGGACGTCAAGGCGGAGACACACGCGCTATGGCGGCAGGGACGGCGGGCTTCTCGGTTTTTGGCGTGCCCTTCGAGTTCGTCCTGTT
>DASZQY010000327.1:0-3853 GCA_035549395.1 Bauldia sp. | reverse complement strand
GGCTTCGACGGGGCGCACGTCATCGGCGTATGGATCGGGCGGCCCGACGGAACGCCGGTGGCCGGCCTATCCGGCGTGGTCAGCGCCGCGCCGATCCTGTTCGACGCGTTCGACCGGCTGGGGGCGAAGCGCGTGCCGCTCCGCCCGCGGCCGCCGGACACGATCGTCGCGGCGAACACCGCGGCGCTGCCGCCTCCGCTCCGCCATTTCCGCGACCCGGGCCAGGCGACCGTCATCGACCGCGACACGCCGGAGATCGCCTATCCGCAGGACGGCGTCCTGGTCGATCTCGGCATCAAGGACGGAGACCCTTCTCCGCTGGTGATCAAGGTGAGGAACGGCGCCCCGCCGTTCACCTATTTCGTCAACGGCGCGCCGATCGCGCGGGCGCCGTTCGCGCGTTCAGAGACGTGGAAGCCGGACGGGCCGGGGTTCGTGACGCTTTCGGTCGTCGACAAGGACGGCCGCTCCGACCGGGTGACGGTGTTCGTGGAGTAACGCCGGTTTCCTCGCGCCGCAGGGCGAGGAGTCGCACCCCCTCCCGAAATCGCGACGCGATTTCGACCTCCCCTCAAGGGGGAGGTTAAGCGGAGGATTTCCGGCCCGCTCCGGCGTTCGTCGCGAGAAACACGCCACGGGCATGTTTCTTCGGCTTCGCCGACCGCTCCTCGTCCGGCCTCCGCTGGCGCTCCGGCGTTCGTCGCTAGAAACACGCCACCGGCATGTTTCTTCGGCTTCGCCGACCGCTCCTCACCCCGCGATGGGCATCGCCCAGGGGCCGTGCTGGTTCTTGGCCGTGGTGTCGGTGCGTTCGAAGCCGTGGGCGCCGAAGAAATCGCGCTGGCCCTGGATGAGATTAGCGGTGGTGCGTGCCGTGCGGCTCATGTCGAAGTAAGCCAGCGCCGACGACATCGCCGGCACCGGGATGCCCTTCAACACCGAGGCAGCGACGACGCGGCGGAGGTTGCCCTCGCTGGCCTTGAGGTTGCCGGCGAAGGGCTCGACCATCATCAGGTTCGGGATCGTGCCCGCCGCAGCGTAGGTCTTGGCGATGTCGTCGAGGAATACCGAGCGGATGATGCAGCCGGCGCGCCAGATCCTGGCGACGGTGCCGAGCGGCAGGCGCCAGTCCCACGCTTCCGAGGCGCGCGCCATGACGGCGAAGCCCTGGGCGTAGGCGGCGATCTTGCCGGCAAGCAGCGCGCGCTCCAGCGCGACCAGCGCCGACTTGCGCTCGCCCAGCGCGTCGCCAAGCTTCATCGGAGCGGCGCCAAACAGGCGGGCGCCGGCGAGGCGTGCATCGCGCTGCGCCGACAGGCTGCGCGCCGCGACCGCCGCCTCGATGACGGTGGCCGGGACACCCAGGTCCTGCGCTTCCATCGCCGACCAGCGGCCGGTGCCCTTCTGCCCCGCGGTATCGAGAATGACATCGACGATCGGGCCGCCGCTCTTCTCGTCAGTGGTGCCGAGAACCTTGGCGGTGATCTCGATGAGGTACGACTTCAGCGGCCCCTCGTTCCACCTGGCGAAGACCTCCGACATCTCGGGCGCGGTCATGCCGAGGCCGTCGCGCATGAGGCCGTAGATCTCGGCGATCATCTGCATGTCGGCATATTCGATGCCGTTATGGATGGTCTTGACGAAATGACCGGCGCCTTCCGGGCCAACCAGCGCGGCGCACGGCTCGCCCTCGAACTTGGCGGAGATATCGAGCAGGATCTTCTCGACGCGCGTCCATGCCTTCGGTGTGCCGCCGGCCATGATCGACGGGCCGTGGCGAGCGCCCTCCTCGCCGCCGGACACGCCGACGCCGAGAAAATCGAGCCCGCGCTTCATGTATTCGCCGACACGGCGGCGGGTGTCGCGGAAGTTGGCATTGCCGGCGTCGATCAGCATATCGCCGGCGGCGAGTACAGCGGCGAGTTCCTGTCCGACCTCATCCACCGGCGGCCCCGCCTGCACCATGATCACCACGGGGCGCGGCGGCGCGATGGCGGCGGCGAGGTCCTTCAGGCTGTAGCAGGCGGTGAGGCGCGGACGCAGATTACCGGCTTCGGCGATGTAGGCTTCGGTCTTGGCCGCGGTGCGGTTGAAGACGGCAACGTTGTGGCCCTTCTCGGCCATGTTGAGCGCGAGGTTCGCGCCCATCACGCCAAGGCCTACCAACCCGATATCGGCCATTTCCAGCTATCTCCAAGCGTTTCCGGCGCCTTTCAGGCGCGGGATTGAGGTTCCCGCCCCACGGCGCGGGAAACACTAGGAAAGATAAGACTGACAAACAATTGCAATCGGCGCATTGGAGGCAACCGCAGCGATAGCGCCCTAGCGGGTGCTCAGGGTGCGCGACACTGCATCGCGCCAGCCGGCGAGGCGCTGCTCGCGCTCGGCTGCCTTCATATGCGGCACGAAGCGGCGAGCGCGCTTCCACGCACGGGCAAATTCCTCCGGCGGCGGACAAAGCCCGGCCTGAAGCCCGGCAAGATAGGCGGCGCCCAGGGCCGTCGTCTCAAGGACGCGCGGGCGATCGACGGGCGCGTCCAGCACATCGGCCAGGAACTGCATCGTCCAGTCGGAGGCGACCATGCCGCCATCGACCCGCACGACAGCCTCGGCTCCATCGCCGCGCCAATCGCCGCGCATGGCATCGAGCAGATCGCGGGTCTGGTAGCAGACGGACTCCAGCGCAGCACGCGCGATCTCGGCCGCCGTGGTGGCGCGGGTGATGCCGTAGATCGCGCCGCGGGCCTCGGCGTCCCAATGGGGGGCGCCCAGCCCGACAAAAGCGGGCACCAGGTAGACGGACTGGGTCTTGTCGGCACGACGTGCAAGCTCTGCCGTATCGGAAGCCCGGCGAATGATCTTCAGCCCGTCACGCAGCCACTGCACGGCGGCGCCGGCGACGAAGATCGAGCCTTCCAACGCGTAGGTGCGCTTGCCGCCGAGCTGGGCAGCAACCGTGGTGAGCAGGCGGTTGGCAGAGGCGACAGCCTCGCTTCCGGTGTTGAGCAGAGCGAAACAGCCGGTGCCGTAGGTCGATTTCAACATCCCTGGCGAGAAGCATGCCTGGCCGATGGCCGCCGCCTGCTGATCGCCGGCGACGCCAAGGATCGGAACGGCGGCGCCGAAGATGCTGCGCTCTGTCACGCCGTAGTCGGCAGCGCAATCGCGCACCTCGGGCAGCATGGCGCGCGGCACGTTGAACAGCGCGAGCAGGTCGTCATCCCAGTCGCCCTTGCGGATATCGTAGAGCAGCGTGCGCGAGGCGTTGGTGGCGTCGGTAGCGTGCACTTTGCCGCCGGTAAGGCGCCAGATGAGGAAGCTGTCGATCGTACCGAAGGCGAGACGCCCCTCTTCCGCCTTCGCCCGTGCGCCCTTCATGTGGTTGAGCAGCCAGCCGATCTTGGTGGCGGAGAAATAGGGGTCGAGGAGCAGGCCGCTCCGCGCCGTCACCTCGGCCTCGTGGCCGGCATCGCGGAGGGCCGCACAGGCCGGGGCGGTGCGGCGATCCTGCCAGACGATGGCACGGTGGATCGGCCTGCCGGTAAGGCGGTCCCACACCACGACCGTCTCGCGCTGGTTGGTGATGCCGATGGCGGCGATCGCGGCGGCCTTCACGCCGGCCTTGCGAATGGCGGCGCGGCCGGTGGCAACGACCGTTTTCCAGATCTCCTCGGGATCGTGCTCGACCCAGCCCGGCTGAGGGAAGTGCTGCGCGAACTCCTTCTGCGCCATCGCCTTCATGTTCAGACGCCGGTCGAAAACGATGGCGCGCGACGAGGTCGTGCCCTGGTCAATGGCGAGGATGAAGCTCGTCACGCGGCGCTCCGGTTGAGGTAGGTCGTCAGCCCGGCGG
>DASZQY010000326.1:0-3335 GCA_035549395.1 Bauldia sp. | reverse complement strand
TTCCTGCCGTCGGTGGCGAAGCGCTTCTACACCGCGTTGAGCGAGAACGACCAAGCGATGGCGAACACGCTGATGCGCGATTTCTACCTGCCGCTGGTGGATATTCGGCGGCAACGCGCCGGTTACGCCGTTTCGATCATCAAGGCCGGTCTGCGTCTGGTCGGCCTCTCTGCCGGGCCGGTCCGCGCACCCCTGATCGAACTGTCGGACGAGCACATGTCGGCGCTCGACCGGCTCATTCATCGCGGACTGGAAATCGTCGGTGCGTGAGAAGCGAAGGAACCTGATCTCATGGCTAGCCAAGCGTCGGTCAACATCATCTGCGTGTCGTCGAGCGCCCAGTCTGACTCGAGCGCGCATGGCCAGGTCGTGATCTCGGGCTCGTACGGGGGCGAGTACAACGCCTTCCACGCCGGGAAGTGGGGCCTGCGGGGCCTCGTGCTGAACGACGCCGGGGTCGGCAAGGGCGAGGCCGGCATCCGTGGCCTCCCCTATCTCGATGCCATCGGCCTCGCCGCTGCCACGGCCGACGCGCGGACCTGCCACATCGCCGATCCAGAGCACATGCTCGCCCACGGGGTGATCAGCTTCGTCAATAAATCCGCCGAGAAGCTTGGCTGCCGGCCAGGCGACAGCGTGCGAGCCTGCGCCACCCGCATGTTCGATGCGGCGATTGCCGAGGGCACGCTTGCCCCCATTGCCGGCGGCAAGCGCTTCACGCTCCGCGAGAATCCGGGCGAGCGCACCGTCATCGGCATCGACGCCGCTCCGATGCTCGAAGCCGGCGACGCCGGCAAGATCGCGGTGACCGGCTCGCACGCCGCCCTCTTCCGTGGTCACCCCGACGACGTCATCAAGCCGGACGTTTACGCCGTCTTCTTCAACGACGCCGGCATTGGCCTCGACGATGCCGGCGTGACGCGACTGCCGACGCTCGATCTCCGCAACATTGTGGCGGGTGCGGTCGACTGCAACAGCGCCCCGATCGGAAATTGCCGCGCGATCTACGCCGACGGCGTCCTGTCGCGCGTCAACCAGACTGCAAGCCGCCGCGGCGCCAAGCCGGGCATGCCGCTTCGCCAATTCATCGACATCCTGATCGCCGCGCGAGACCAACTATGACCACGACTCCCGCCGTATCCAACCGGCTGATCGACAAGCGCACGATCAATCTCGCCGCCGCCAACGCAGCGCTGACCGCGGCGGTGGCTGCGGCGCAAGCCGTGGGCATGAAGGCCAGCATCGCGGTGCTCGACGATGCCGCGCACCTCATCGCGTTTGCGCGCATGGATGGTGTCCACATCGGAACCATTGAAGTAGCGATGGCGAAGGCGCGATCGGCGATCCTGTTCCGGCGACCGACCAAGGCGTTCAGTGACGCCATGGCCACCGGCGGGCCAGCCTACCTCGCATTGCCTGGCGTGGTACCTTTCGAAGGCGGCGTGCCGCTTATGATGGATGACCAGCTAGTCGGGTCGATCGGCGTGAGTGGTGGCACGCCGGATGCGGATGGAAAGGTTGCGGCGGCGGCCGCGGCGGCCGCACTTGCGGCCAAGGCGTAGCAAGACGAGCTTAGCCGGGAGGCAAAGGCATGAGCGATGGAGTGGCCAAGAACGGCGATGGAAAAGGTGCGCCGGTCATCGAATTGCGGCACGTCACCAAGTCGTTCGGCAGTTTCGTTGCACTAAGGGATGTCAACCTCAAGGTGGCCGGGGGTGAGCGCATCGTTATTTGCGGTCCGTCGGGATCAGGCAAGTCGACCCTGATCCGCTGCGTCAACCGGCTGGAGGAGCACGAGAGCGGGGAGATATTCTTCGACGGCGTCGAGCTGCGCCGAGGGGCGAAGGACCTCGACAAGGTGCTGCGTAACATTGGAATGGTGTTCCAGCAGTTCAACCTGTTTCCCCATTTGACGGCGTTGCAGAACTGCATGCTGGCGCCACGCCGGGTGAAGGGGATGGACAAGGAAACCGCCGCCGAGCTGGCCATGAGCTACTTGCGCAAGGTGCGCATTCCCGAGCAGGCGGGGAAGTATCCGGCGCAGCTTTCCGGTGGCCAGCAACAGCGCGTCGCGATCGCCCGGGCACTGTGCATGACGCCGCGCGTGATGCTGTTTGACGAGCCGACCTCAGCGCTGGACCCCGAGATGGTGAAGGAGGTGCTTGACACCATGGAAGCACTGGCGGGTGAAGGCATGACCATGCTGGTCGTGACCCACGAGATGGGCTTTGCCCGGCACGTGGCCGATCGCGTCATTTTCATGGACGCCGGGCAAATCGTGGAGAGCAACTCGCCGGACGAGTTCTTCGCCCACCCGGTGCACCAGCGCACCAAGCTTTTTCTCGGACAGATACTCCATTGACCGACACCGCGGCGCGGACGGCGTGTAACGTTGCGGAGACGATGCGCCAGCGCGCGCGCGGCCGGCGCCAAGCGGCTTCCGTGGGCGGAATTGTGCGCTGCTTTCAGCAAGGCTTCGTGCCGCGATGAGCTATCACTTCCAGTTCCACGAGATCTGGGCGGCACGCGGGGAATTCGCGGTCGGCGCGCTGCTGACGCTGGAACTGTCGATCATCGCGACGCTGGTCAGTCTGCTCTTCGCCATCGTCGGCGCCTACGGCCGCATGTACGGGCCGAAGTGGCTGCGCGCAATCATCATCGCCTATATCGAGATCATCCGGAACACGCCTTTCCTGGTGCAAATCTTCTTCATCTATTTCGGGATACCGATGCTGAACATCCGCCTCGACCCGAACGAGGCCGCCGTGCTCGCGATGGTGCTGAACGGCACCGCCTACACGATCGAAATCGTCCGGGCGGGCATCGAGAATGTCGGCACGGGCCAGCTTGAGGCGGCACGTGCGCTCGGCCTGCGCCGGCTGGACACGTTCCGCTATATCGTGATGCCTCAGGCACTCAGGGTCATGCTGCCGCCGCTCGAGGCACAGTTCATCATCCTGCTCCTGGCGTCGAGCGTCGTCTCCGCCGTTTCTGCCAATGAGCTCACCGGCGTCACCAATTTCATTGCGTCGACGACCTATCGCAGCTTTGAGGCCTACATCACCGCGGCCGGCATATATCTCGCGATGTCGCTGCTGTTCAACTTCGGCTTCGCGATGGTGAACCGGCTCGCATTTGGACGACTCGACCAACGATGATCCGCTCCCTTTCGGCCAACGACCTCATCTTCATCTTGTTCGCCGTGCGCTGGACGTTCGCGCTCGTCGTGGTGTCGCTCATTGGCGGCTCGATCATCGGCTTGATTGTCGCGCTGCTCCGCGTCGGCGACAGCCGCGTCATACGCACGCTCGCGGTTGTCTACATCCGCGTCATTC
>DASZQY010000325.1:0-5330 GCA_035549395.1 Bauldia sp. | reverse complement strand
AGCTGCGGTTTCACCGCGAGCAGCCCGACAAGCACCCCGGCGATCCATGGGCGGCGGTCCAGCAGCGCAAGCGCACAGCCGACGAGGCCGGCCGTGAGAAAGCCGTTCTGGCCGAAGCCGAAGGCGATGCAGGCGTTGGGCACCGCCAGCGCCAGGACGAGCGTGCGCCATCCTGGCCAGATCAGCCACATGGCCGCCAGGTAAAGCAGCGCCGTCAGGCCGAGAAAGGCGAACAGCGACGCGTAGTAGGGTAGCCAGGCGAAGGGAGCGACAAACGCCAGGTACGTCGGCGGATAGCCAAAGTAATAGGTCGCGGCGAGCGCGCCGCCGCCCTTTGCCTCCGCGGCAAGCCTGACCTGCTCGGCGGCGTGCGCGGCGTGATCATAGGCCGCGGCCGGGCGGCCTTCGAGCACCATGCGGCCGGCGGCATAGAAGGCAAGGTAGTCGTTGCCGAAAAGGGCCGGATTTTCCGGGGATGACGCCGACCGGAAATAGCCGACGCCACCGGCGGCGACCGCGGCCAGCATCACCAGGGCGGCGAGCACCAGCCACTCGCGACGCAGCCACGCGCCGACGGCCGACGCCGCATTCACAACGCTGCCAGGCACGATCGATCCTCCAGGCGGGAGAGGAATAGCGCCGGCGGCGTTAACGGCCGGTTCGCCGCAGCCGGGACCGAAACGGGACAGAGGACCGACGGCCGGCCGCACGGTTTGTTTACCCTGTGGTGGCGTAGTCATGGCGATGCGGGGCGTTGTGGCAGAGCGGGGTCGCCTGTTTCCATGGGGTCGGTGAGTTCCGTTGCAGCGCCGCGGGGCGGCGGGCGGCCGGTGAGCGTGCTCATCGTCGACGCCGATGCCAGTGCGCGCCGCAGCCTCGCCGGAATGATCACGGAGCGGAGCGGCGGACGCTTTGCGCCGGTCGCCTGCGCCACACGAGACGAGGCAACGGCCGCGGCGGCGGATGCGCAGGCGATCGTGATCGCCGACATCGAGACGGTGGGCGGACCGCACAGGCTCGGCGGCATCGGCGGGCGCACGATCGCGACCAGCGCCAATCCTTCCCTGGCGACGGCCGTGGCGGCAATCCGCGGCGGCGCCGCCGACTTCCTGCCCAAGCCGATAGGCGCCAAGGCGCTGATCGAGCACCTGGAGGCAACGCTTGCGACGCCGGCCATCGCGACGCCGCTCCCGGCACCGCAAAAGGCGGCGGAAAGCAGCGGTGACTTCGCGGGCTTCGTCGGGCGGTCTCAGCCGATGCGGAAGCTCTACGAGGACATCCGCCGCGTAGCGCCCTCGCCCGCTCCGGTGTTCATCACCGGCGAGACGGGGACGGGCAAGGAACTGACCGCGGAGGCGATCCATGCGCTGTCGGCGGCCGGGCGGCCGTTCGTCGCCCTCAACTGCAGCGCCATCCCGCGCGACCTCATGGAAAGCGAGATGTTCGGTCACGTGCGCGGAGCGTTCACCGGCGCGGGCGAAACACACATCGGCGCCGCCGAGATGGCCGACGGCGGGATACTCTTCCTCGACGAGCTCGCGGAGATGGACGGCGCACTGCAGGCGAAGCTGCTGCGCTTCGTCCAGAACGGCGCCTTCCGGCCGGTAGGCGCCAGCGAGACGAAAACCGTGAAGGTGCGCATCATTGCGGCGACCAACCGCGACCCGGAGGCGGAAATGGCCGCGGGGCGGCTGCGGGCCGACCTCTATTACCGGCTGAACGTGCTGCCCATCCACCTGGCGCCGCTCCGCGAACGCCGGGAGGACGTGCCGCTGCTCGCCGACACCTTCCATGCGCGATTCGCGGCGGAGGAAGGCCGCGATGCCGCGCCACTCGACGCCGATGCGCTCGCCCGGCTCAGCGCCTACGACTGGCCAGGCAACGTGCGCGAACTCGCCAACGTCATCCGCCGCGCGATCGTTTTCGGGACTCTGGACGTTCCCGATGCGCCGGCGCGCTCGGCTGCGGCCGGCGGCTTGTCCGTGCCGCCGGTGCTGCCCTTCGCGGAACAGGAACGGGCGATCATCGAGCGCGCCCTGGCGGCCTTCCATGGCAACGCCGAGCGCGCCGCAGCGGCGCTGGAAATCGCGCCCTCGACCATTTACCGCAAGCGGGCGGCCTGGGCTGGCCCTCGCCAAAGCTGACAATTCCCCCGAGCGATCCCTTGGCGGCTCGGTACTTGCATCGCCGCCGGCTACAACCGATCATGCGGTCAAACCGGCCATTGGGGGGCCTGCAGCATGTTTTCCCGACTGAGCGGGGTTGCGTTTGCGCTGTGCGCGGCGGCGGCGCTCGCCGCACCAGGCGGTCCGGCGCTGGCCGGGCCGATTGCGGACGGCGCAACGCAGGCCGAACAGGCGATAGCGAGCGGAGACTCCCAAACGGCGATCGCGGCGTTCGACGGCGCGACCGACGCCTTCTGGAGCGCCATCCCCCTCGCCTTCCGGGTGGCGACCTTCGCCACCGGCGTTTCCGGCTTCGGGCAATACACGCCGGTGAGCGACGCCACGTTCCATGCGGGCGATGGCGTCACGATCTACCTCGAGCCAGTGGGCTACGGCTTCCTGCCGGCGGATGGCGGCAGCGGCTATACGGTGCGCTACCAGACCGGACTGGAGATCCGCACCCCCGGCGGACTCGTCCTCGGCAAGACGGACGCGTTCGGCACGGCCGAGTGGACCGGCCAGGCGAAGAATCACGAAGTGCAGGCGTCGGTGTCGGTGACGCTGCCGGCCGCGCTCAAGCCGGGCAGCTACCTGCTGTTGCTGACGCTGACCGACGCCGCCACCCAGAAGCAGGCAACGGCAACGCTGCCGTTCACCATCGCGGAGTGAGCCGAGTGTCGCCGGCCGCGGCGCTCGTGAAAGGCAGGAGCGCGGGGAGGTCGGCGACCTCCTTTCGTCCTCTATAACCCCTCACCAAGCTCGACCAGGCGGCTTCGCCGGCGGGCCTCGCTATCCTCTCCCTATGGGAGAGGCGGAGCCTCTTCGGCGCCGGGCAAGGCGCAAGGGCGAAAGTTACATCGCGATGCGGAGCTGCGAGAGCTGCGTGCCGATGTTGTTGAATGTCGTGATGATGTCGTCGGCTGAGGTCAGTTTGAAGAACTTGCTCGTGTCGGAGGCGCAGTTCTGAAGCAGGGTGGACGTCGGATCGCCACCGGTGTCGACCTGAACTGTGTAGATCGTTATGCCGGCCGCCTTGACGTTGGCGCACGTGCCGGCGCCGGTGTTCGTATTGTACATGCGGGTGTCGATCGACGAGGCGTTGCTGTACCAGCGGTCCTCAGTGTTGAGACCGTCCGACAGCAGGATGATGATCTGCTGATATTCGTGATCCGGGTCCATCGCCGGAACGGTGAAAGGCCCGCCTCCGACAAGAGACTGCCAGCCCCACGCGAGGCCGATCGGCTGATTGGTATAACCGGCCGACACCATGTTGGTCACTTCCGTCTGCAAGGCGGTCCAATCGTAGCTCAGCCCGATGACAGCCTGCGGACAGGAGCTGTATTGCTCAGCCGGAAACAGCGTGCTCGGCGTAGCCGGATCAGGCGTCGTCGCGAGCTGGTCGATGGCCGCGCTGGTCCCAGGACCGGAGCTCCACGAGGCGCCGCGATCCGATACGCAACCGTTCCAGGTGCTGTGGGCTTTCGGCGTCCACACCGCTGACCACGTTCCGGTGGACCAGGTGCCAGGTGTCTTGGCGGTCCAGCTATAGGTCGAGTTCCACGTGCCCGAGCTCCAAGCGGTCGTGGTCCACGTACCCTTCTGCCACGAGCTATTTCGCTGGCGGGTACAGGAGTTTTGACTCGTGTAGCTGGAATTGTAGGTGCCGTTGATGAAGCAGCCGTACGTCGTGGTGCAGCTATTCTGGCTCGTCTTGGAGGTGATGTCGCACTTGTTGTTGGCGGACGTGCACTGGCTCTGGCTGTAACCCGAACTATACGTGCCGTTCACGAAGCACCCCTTGGTCGAGGTGCAATTGCTGTAGGTTCCGCTGGTGACGCTGCAGCTCCCGACGGCGAGGCAGGTCGACTGCGTCGTGTAGCTCGACGATGAGCATGCGCCCGAGGCAGTGCATGTGCTCGACGTGGTGTAGCTGGAGGTATAGTTGCCGTTGACGAAGCAGCCGGACGTCGTGGCGCAGTTTCCGTAGCTGGTGCCGCTGACCGAGCACGAGCCCTGCGTCAGGCACCTACTGCGCGGTGATCTGCTGGAGTTGCTGCCATTCACTTTGCACGAGCCGTTGGCGCCATCCCACCAGGCGTCGCATGACGACGAGGTGGGCGTGCACGTGCTGTCGTCGAACTGCATCCAGTCGGCAGTGCTGCTGGGGTTGGTTGCGAACGGATTGCCGGCATTCACGTCCGTCACAAATGGAACAATCGAGACGTAGACGTCACCGTTGACGTTGGCGATACCCTTGAGCTGGTTGAGCAGGCTGGTGGTCGCCGTCTTGAGGGCGCCCATCTTGCCGTCGTCGTTCATCGACAGGGTATTGTCGAGCACCAGAGCGACCCGCAGGCGGGTCGTGCTTACGGTGGTCTGGGAGGTGAGGTTGAAGACGAACTCGTTCAGCCCTATCAGGCCGAGGAAATAGGTCTTGACGTGAAGCGTGGTGTTCAGCGTCAGCGTCGTCGGGGTGATGGTGGAGGTGAGTGTCGGGACCTGTTCGACCTTGGTGCCGAGGTTACTGGCAAAAAAATCGTTGGCCTCGGTCTTGAGCTGATCTTCGTCCCATATGCCGAGCTTCTTGCCGGCAGCGAGGGCGGCTGAGTCCAGCGAGTCCTGCACGACTGTGCGTTGATCGAAGGCGCGCGAATAGTCGACGACACCGCCGGTCACCACGATGAGCGGTATGGCTGCGATCGCAAAGATGGGCGCCACGTTGGCGCGCACATCGCGCAGGAAGTTCATGAACATTGCGGGACGCTTTCGCTCCGGAACGCCGCCCATCTCGAATTGGCAAAAATCCTAGCGGTCGCGCATTGATGCAGCGTTAATTCGAACCTCGAAAAACGAGGCATCGCTTAGGTTTCGGTAAGCCAAACCCGATGTGAACGCCGACGCCCGTCCGACGCTTTTGAGGGCTTGACTGCGGGAATTTTCGTTCCTAAATCCGCCGAGCCTTGGCACTCGCCGAAAGGGAGTGCTAACAGTGCGCGATCACGTAACTGGCCGCGCCCGAGGGTCGGGCCGGCGCTTCACGAGGAAACGAAAACCATGAAATTCCGCCCCCTCCACGACCGCGTGGTCGTTCGCCGGGTCGAGTCCGAAGAGCGGACCGCCGGCGGCATCATCATTCCGGACACCGCCAAGGAGAAGCCGCAGGAA
>DASZQY010000324.1:0-7655 GCA_035549395.1 Bauldia sp. | reverse complement strand
GTAGAGAATGTCGTTTTCGAGGAAGACCACCGGGTTGGGGTCGCGACTGGCGGCCTTGAGCAGGCCCTTCGCGTCGGACGCCGTGTCCGGCATCACGACCTTGAGGCCGGGGACCGGGCTGTACCAGGCCGAGTAGTCCTGGCTGTGCTGGGCGGCGACGCGCGCCGCGGCACCGTTCGGCCCGCGGAAGACAATCGGCGCGCCCATCTGACCGCCCGACATGTAGAGCGTCTTGGCGGCCGAATTGACGATCTGGTCGATCGCCTGCATGGCGAAGTTCCAGGTCATGAATTCCACGACCGGCTTCAGGCCGGCCAGCGCCGCGCCGACGCCCAGCCCGGCGAAACCCTGCTCGGTGATCGGCGTATCAATGACGCGCTCCGGCCCGAACTCCTGCAACAGGCCCTGCGTGACCTTGTAGGCGCCCTGATACTCGGCCACCTCCTCGCCCATGACGAAGACGTCCTTGTCGCGGCGCATCTCCTCGGCCATCGCGTCGCGCAATGCGTCGCGCACCGTCGTCATGACCATCTCGGTGCCGGCCGGAACGTCCGGGTCGGCGGCTACGGGCGAATGTGGTGCCGCCGCAACCGGCGCCGGCTGCTTCGGCATGCCCTCGGCTTTCATCTCCGGCGGCGGCGCTGCCTGCTGGGTCGCCGGCGCAGCGTGCTGCGGCGCGGACGCAGCGGCGGCGGCCTTCGGAGCCGGCGCGGCGGATACCGACTCGCCTTCTCCGGCGAGTTGCGCGATCGGCGTGTTGACCTTCACGTTTTCGGTGCCCTCGGGCACGAGGATATGAGCGAGCGTCCCCTCGTCCACCGCTTCCACTTCCATCGTGGCCTTGTCGGTCTCGATCTCGGCGAGGACATCGCCGGACTTCACCTTGTCGCCCTCTTTCTTGATCCACTTGGAGAGCTTTCCCTCCTCCATGGTGGGCGACAGCGCCGGCATGAGAACGTCGATCGGCATTGGGATTTCCTAACTGGGGAATTTCCTGACTGGCGTTCGTGTCATCGAGCCGCGGCAGCGATGGCTGCGGCGGACGAAGGCTAGTGCGTGACGTCCGTCCACAGCTCGCTGGGATCGGGCTCGGGGCTGTTGGTCGCAAATTCCGCCGCAGCGATGACCTCGTCGCGAACCGTGTTCTCGATCTTCTTCAGTTCGTCCTCGGTGGCGAACTTCTTCTCGACGATGCGCGCGCGGGCACGCTCGATCGGGTCGTTGTGCTCGCGCACGTCCTGCACTTCCTCGCGCGTGCGGTACTTGGCAGGGTCGGACATCGAGTGGCCGCGGTAGCGATACGTGAGCATCTCGAGGATGTACGGGCCCTTGCCGGCGCGGCACCAGGCCAGCGCCTTGTCGCCCGCCGCTTTCACCGCACGTACGTCCATGCCATCGACCTGCTCGCCCGGAATGTTGAACGACAGGCCGCGTTTGGAGAAATCCGTCTGCGAAGACGCACGGCTTACCGACGTGCCCATGGCGTAGCGGTTGTTCTCGATGATGTAGACGACCGGCAGCTTCCACAGCTCGGCCATGTTGAAGCTTTCGTACACCTGGCCCTGGTTGGCGGCGCCGTCGCCGAAGAAGGTCAGGCTGACGTGGTCGTTCCTGCGATATTTGTTGGCGAAGGCGAGGCCCGTGCCGAGGGGCACCATGGCGCCCACGATGCCGTGGCCGCCGTAGAAGTTCTCGGCACGCGAGAACATGTGCATGGAGCCGCCCTTGCCATGCGAATAGCCAGCCTCGCGGCCAGTGAGCTCGGCCATCACCCCCTTGGGGTCCATGCCCTGGGCCAGCATGTGCCCGTGGTCGCGGTAGCCGGTGATGAACTGGTCGCCCTCTTTGGACGCCATCTTCATGCCGATGACGACGGCTTCCTGGCCGATGTAAAGGTGGCAGAAGCCGCCGATCAGCCCCATGCCGTACATCTGGCTGGCGCGCTCCTCGAAGCGGCGGATGAGGACCATCTGGTGGAAGGCGTGCAGCTCTTCCTCGCGCGTGAACGTCGCGGGTTTGGTCATTACCGCGGCGCTGTCGCCATTGCCCGGTTTTCGGGAAGCTACGGGCGCGGCGGGCTGTGCCGCCTTGAGTTCGGCCTTGGGCATCGGCAGGAGCCTCCCGCTACATCGGACAATTTTTCTTGGTTTCTTGCGGGTGACGCTAACTGAACGGCCGATTCAATCCAAGGTCAGGGGCCGTTCAAACGCGCAGAGCCACTATGCTGAAATGACATAGTTTTCGCCGCTGCTTCCGCAAGCTGTGTATTCGCAAAGCAGCGTTGCGGGACTATTGCGGATTTTGCTGCGCCGCACCCAGATTGATCACGACCTCATCCGGCCGCATCAGGTTCAACTGCTGACGGGCTTCGAGATCGACCACGTCGGCGTCGAGACTCGAAGGCTTCAGCGTCGCCACCTTGCGCTCCAGGGCCTCGCGCTCCGCGACGAGCTGGTCGTGCTGGATCGTGAGATCGGCAGCGTCGACATCGAGCCGCTCCATCGCCCAGATGCCGAAGGAGCCGGAGAAGGTGTGATAGCCGAAATAGGCAAACACGCCGATCGCCAGCACCGGCAGCGCCAGGCGACGGAAAAAACGGTTCCTGCGCTGACGGGTCATGCGAATGGCGGCCGCGATTCCTGAGATTCCCGTCACTGTGGCCGGACAAGCTTAACGGCGGGTTGCTTCAATTCGCCGGTGACGGTTCAACAGCCATTTACCCTGATACAACCATACGTAGCATCCCTTAGTACCTTCTCCGTTGCCGATCCGTAGATTTCCCAACCGCGGCGTGGAGGAGGCCGGCAGAATGAGCGATGCGAGATCAGGCGGCGTGGGCCAGTCGTGGCGAATCAGCGGCGCTCTGGAACTGGTTCTGCTCGGCATAGTCGTGCTGGTCACGTTCGTGCTTGGACGACTGGACTCGTTCGAATGGTTCTACAAGTTCACGCGAGCGCATGAGTACCTGCAGCTCGACGAGGTCGCGAATTTCTTCTTTCTTGCCTGCATCGCGCTGGTGATCCTGCTGGCGGTACGAGCCCGAATCCTGCGCGTGGAGATCCATCGGCGGACGGAGGCGGAGGAAGAAGCGCGCTCGCTTGCCCGCCACGATCCACTGACCGGCATCGCTAACCGGCGGCTATTCGGCGAGCGCCTCATGGACTGCGTGACGCGCGCGACCGAGGCGAAAGCACCCTTTGCGGTCCTCATTCTCGACCTCAACCGCTTTAAGGCCGTGAATGACATCCACGGCCATGCCGTCGGCGACGAGCTGCTTATGGCGCTTGCACGGCGACTGCAGACGGTGGCCCGTCGCGAGGACACCATCGCGCGGCTGGGCGGCGACGAATTCGGCCTCGCCATCTGCAACGCCACCAAGGAGGTCGCGCTCACGATCGCCAACCGCATTGTCGGGTCGGTCGAAGAACCCTTCATGATCGCCGACATACGCGTCGAGATCGGCGTCAGCGTGGGGATTGCGCTGTTTCCCAGCGATGCCTCGAGCGCATCCGGTCTGCTTCACAAGGCCGACCTTGCGATGTATCGCGCCAAGGCATCGGGGATGAGTTCGTTTGCGTTCTTCGACCCGGTGGTCGACGAGGCCGTGCGCGAGCGCGAGGTGCTGCAGCGCGACTTGCGGCAGGCGGTCGGCACCGACGCCATCGTGCCGTACTACCAGCCGCTGGTCGACCTCACCAACGGCAAGGTCATCGGCTTCGAGGTGCTCGCCCGCTGGCATCACCCGACGCGCGGCAAACTCTCGCCGGAACTGTTCATTCCTATTGCCGAGGATGCGCGCATCATCGGCAGGCTGTTTCTAGGCCTCCTGCAGCGCGCGCTGAAAGACGCGGCAGTCTGGGATCCGGCTCTTGTTCTGTCGGTCAACGTTGCCCCCGACCAGTTCCGCGACCGCGAGCTGGCCGAGAAGATCCTGTCGACCCTGGCCGAACAGCATTTCCCGCCGGAGCGACTAGAGGTCGAGCTTACCGAGACTGCGCTGGTGACCGACATGGAGGGTGCGCGGCAGACGATCACCGAGCTCAAGAACGCCGGCGTGCGCATTGCCATCGACGATTTCGGCAAGGGCTACTCCAGCCTCTACTACCTGCGCGAACTGCCTTTCGACGTCGTCAAGATCGACCAGAGCTTCGTCTCGACGCGCCAGAGCAATCCGGAAAGCGCGAAGATCGTCGCGGCGGTCATCGGCCTCAGCGAGGCGATGGGCCTGACCACCGTGGCGGAAGGCATCGAGCAATCCGCCGACGCGGAGTGGCTGCGGACGCAGGGCTGCGACACCGGCCAGGGCTTCCTCTACTCCGAGCCGGTGCCGGCTGCCGACGTGCCGTCGCTGCTCCCGGCGCAGGCGGCGGCGTAGTGCTCAGCGCGCCAGCGCCGCGCGGCCGGCGTACACCGCCTGGTCGCCCAGTTCCTCCTCGATGCGGATGAGCTGGTTGTACTTGGCGATGCGATCGGAACGTGACAGCGAGCCGGTCTTGATCTGCCCGCAGTTGGTGGCGACCGCGAGGTCGGCGATCGTCGAGTCTTCCGTCTCGCCGGAACGGTGCGACATCACTGCCGTGTAGGCGGCGGAATGCGCCATCGCGACGGCGTCCAACGTTTCGGTCAGCGTGCCGATCTGGTTGACCTTGACCAGGATCGAGTTGGCGATGCCCTTGTCGATGCCCTCCTTGAGGCGCGTCGTGTTGGTGACGAAAAGATCGTCGCCGACGAGCTGGTATTTGTCGCCGAGCTTGTCGGTCAGAGCTTTCCAGCCGGCCCAGTCATCTTCAGACATGCCGTCCTCGATCGACACGATCGGGAACTTCTTCGCAAGATCGGCGAGGTAGGCGACCTGCGCCGCGGCATCGCGCGTCTTCTTCTCGCCTTCGTATTCGTACTTGCCCTTCTTGTAGAACTCGGTCGCGGCGCAATCGAGCCCGAGAGCGATATCGTCGCCCGGCTTGTAGCCCGCCTGCTCGATCGCCTTGACGACGAAGGCCAGCGCATCGGTAGCGGACTTCAGGTTGGGGGCGAAGCCGCCCTCATCGCCGACGTTGGTGTTGTGGCCGGCGTCCTTCAAGGCCTTCTTGAGCGTGTGGAACACCTCGGAGCCCATGCGCACGGCCTCGGCGAAGGTCTTTGCGCCAATCGGGGCGATCATGAACTCCTGGAAGTCGATCGGGTTGTCGGCATGGACGCCGCCGTTGACGATGTTCATCAGCGGCACGGGCAGGACGTGCGCATTGGTGCCGCCGACATAGCGATAGAGCGGCAGCGTGTTGGCCTCGGCCGCAGCCTTGGCGACGGCAAGCGAAACGCCGAGGATGGCGTTGGCGCCGAGGCGACCCTTGTTCGGCGTGCCATCGAGGGCAATCATCGTCTTGTCGATGTGGATCTGGTTCTCGGCCTCCATGCCGCCGAGCGCCTCGAAAATCTCGCCGTTGACGTTGGCGACGGCCTTGGTGACGCCCTTGCCCTGGTAGCGTTTCTTGACGCCGTCGCGGAGTTCGACCGCCTCGTGGGCGCCGGTCGACGCGCCGGACGGCACCGCCGCGCGGCCCATCGAGCCATCTTCCAGCGTGACGTCCACCTCGACGGTGGGATTGCCGCGGCTGTCCAGAATTTCACGTCCGACAATATCGATGATGGCGGTCATGGCGCGCAGCCTCTTCTGATCCCTGCTGATCCGGGCGGCGTTCTACAGGACACGCGGGATGCGCGGAAGAGGCGCGAACCTCAACTCGGGAGTGACATCGGGGCGCGCCGCCGTCATCCTGCGGGTGCAATGGGCGACCTCATCATCACCAACGGCGACACCGCGGCCGATCTGCTTCGTCAGGCCGGCCGCGGTGGCACGATCCTGCCGTGGAGGGACGTGCTGCACGAGGGGCCGATCGTTGGGGGGGCCCTTGAGGCCTGCTCGCGGCGGCGCGTAAGTTATCTGACCCAGCGTTTCGGCCTGCCAGAGGCCGAGATCGCCGAAGGGTTTGCCGAACGTGACGGGATCATGCGCGCGCACGCCGGCTACGACCGCATCGAGCTGTGGTTCGAGCACGACCTCTTCGACCAGCTCCAGTTGCTGCAGGTGCTGGCGTTCTTCGCCGATGCAGAGCGGAGCGACGGACTGGTGCTGGTGCAGGCCGACGATTTTCTGGGACGGCAGCGCGCCGACACGATCCTGACGTTCGGCGAACGGGCGCGGGACATCACCGCCATCGATCTCGACATCGCGCGCCGAGCCTGGCTCGATGTCGCCGCGCCAACGCCTGAAGCCGCCGCGCGCCGCGCCGAGATTGCCGAGCCGCGCTTCCCGTTCCTGCCGCCGGCGCTTCGCCGTTTTCTCGAGGAACTGCCGGCGCCAGGCAACGGGCTCGGCCGCACGGAGGCGACCGCCCTCGACGATATCCACGCCGGCGAAGGCAACCCCGTGCGCCTGTTCCACGATCTCATCCATCAGGAAGAGGCCGCGTTCATGGGCGACTGGAGTTTCTTCCGCCTGCTCGACGACCTCGCCTTCTGTGACGTGCCACTGATCGCCGGGCTGCCGCCCCCCTCGCCTGCCGACGACAACACCGGGCGCTTCCGCGAGGCGGCGCTGGAGCTGACGATGGCCGGCGAGGAAGTGCTGGCCGGCGAGGAGGACCACGTCGAACTGAGCGGCCTCGACCGATGGTGGGGCGGGACACGGCTCGCCGGCCGCAATGTCTGGCGTTACGACCGCGGCGCGCGAAGACTGCTCCCGCCGACCTGACGGCGAAACCTTGCGGGGGCGGGCGAAACGGCCTAGATCGCGCGCCCATGGCAAAGAACCCTACCCTCCAGCTCGGCCGCCCGGTCGCGCTGCCGCAGAGCCCGGATGAGGCTGCGCTCGACCGGGTGCCCAACCCGCAGGCCGGGGCGAAATACGTCGCCCGCTTCACCTTCCCGGAATTCACCTCGATCTGCCCGGTGACCGGACAGCCGGACTTCGGCCACCTCGTCATCGACTACGTGCCGGACCGATGGCTGGTCGAATCCAAGTCGCTGAAGCTTTACCTGAACTCGTTCCGCAACCACGGCGCCTTCCATGAGGACGTGACCGTCACCATCGGCAAGAAGATCGCCGGGCTGCTGAAGCCGCGGTGGCTGCGCATCGGCGGCTACTTCAACCCGCGCGGCGGCATGCCGATCGATGTGTTCTGGCAGACCGGCGCGCCGCTCAAGGACGTATGGCTACCCGACCAGGGGGTCGCGCCCTACCGCGGACGCGGCTAGCGGCTTTACGCTTTCTTCAGTCGTGGCCACGACCATCCGCTGATTCTGGCGGAGGAATGGCCATGGCCGATGTCATCTCGCGACTGGCACGGAGCGGCGAACTCATCGTTGCAAGCGGCAAGGTGCTGCGGTCGGACAAGGAGCTGCTCGTCCTGCCGCTGTTTTCAGGGCTGGTTTCGCTCGCGGTGATCGCGGGCTTTGGTCTTGGGGCCTGGCACGGCGGCCTGCTAGACCAGATCCCGCGGGACAGCGAAACCGTACCGATGACGCCGGCGCTCTATGTCTGGCTGTTCTGCCTGTATTTCGCCGAGTACTTCGTCATCATCTTCTTCAACACCGCGCTGGTCGGCGCGGCGATCGCCAAGCTCGCCGGCGGCGACGTGACCATCGGCTCCGCGCTG
>DASZQY010000323.1:0-9959 GCA_035549395.1 Bauldia sp. | reverse complement strand
CTGAGCTTTTGCGGAGGCCCCACCGAACATGCGGCTGAACAGCGACGGCTGCGCGGCACGCGTCGCCGCCGCTTCCTGATCCTTCACCGCCTGCTCGGCGGCGGCCGCGGCCTTGGCCGTCGCCGCCTGCTGCTCTGCCTGGAGCGCCGCGACGTCGGCGGCATAGGCGGCGTCATCGGTCGCTTTCTTCTGGGCCAGCGCCTGCGCCAGCGCATCCGGCACAGTGTATTGCGGACACGGCGCATCCGGATCGAAGACCGGACCGGCATCGGCGTTGAACACGTAGTGCTTGTCGCAGACGTCGGTCTTGGGCGGCCGGTGGGTGAGGTCGAAGGTGTCGGAGGCGACCTTCAGCATCTGCCAGAACGGCATGTTGGGGTCGTCGTGGTGCTTGGCCAGGTTCTCCGCCGTCATGCGGAAGGGAAACGCCTGGATCTGGAAGGAGGTCTGACCGCCGCGGAAGGCGTCGCGGGCGAGCGCGAACAGCTCGCCGGCATCGGGATCGGTCATCGAGTAGCAGCCGGCCGACGAGCAGGCGCCGTGGACCATGAGGTTCGAGCCGGTGCGCCCGAGCGAGCGGTCGTAGGCGTTCGGGTAGCCGATGTTGAACGACAGGTAGTAGTGCGACGCCGGGTTCATCTGCGCCGGCCCGACAGTGTAGACGCCCTCGGGAGCCTGGCGGTCGCCCTCGACCTTCTTCGGTCCGAGCGCCCCCGACCACTTGCAGATCTGGTAGGTCTTGAGCAGCGCGTAGTCGCCGCTGCGCGTCTGCTTCCAGACCTCGAACTCAGAGCTTTCCTTGTAGATGCGGATGAAGATCGGCGCGGTCTCGTCCATGTTGAGCGCCGCCATCTTCGACTGCAGCGCATAGGGAACCGGGCGCTCCGCCTTCGGGATCGAGGATTCCTGGCAGGCGGCCAGCGTGAGCGCGGCAACAGCGATCAACGCCAGTCGCAAGGCTGCTGCCGGGAACGCGGAGAATCCCATTAGTCGCGTCTCTGATTATCGGAGTCCGGGCGGCCAGCTCGTTACCCGGTTTTAGACCGGGATTCGGCGGATTCGTCAACCGTGGCGGCACGTTAAGGAAGTTGACGTTGCCGTGAGCTTCGCCGGCTCAGAGCGAACGGCCGACGGAGAGGTACTTCTCGCGCCGCTGGCGGCGGATCTCGTCGGCCGGCAGGTTGTCCATCGACGCCAGCGAAGTCTCGATGGCATCGCCGGTCGCGTTGATGACCGCCTCGGGTTCGCGGTGGGCGCCACCGACCGGCTCGGTGATGACCTTGTCGATGATGCCGAAACGCTCGAGATCTTCCGCCGTGATTTTCATGCCGGTCGCGGCGTCCTGCGCCCGGCTGGAATCGTGCCACAGGATCGAGGCCGCGCCCTCCGGCGAGATCACCGTGTAGATCGAGTGCTCGAGCATGAGCACCTTGTTGGCGGTGGCGATGGCGATGGCGCCGCCCGAGCCGCCTTCGCCGATGATGACGGCGACATTGGGCACGCCGAGCCTGAGACACGCCGCTGTCGAGCGGGCAATGGCCTCGGCCTGGCCGCGCTCCTCGGCGTCAATGCCCGGATAGGCGCCGGCGGTATCGACCAGCGCCACGACCGGCAGCCCGAAGTGATCGGCGAGCTGCATGACGCGGATCGCCTTGCGGTAGCCTTCCGGGCGCGCCATGCCGAAGTTGTGCTTGAGCCGGCTTTCGGTGTCGTTGCCTTTTTCCTGGCCGATGACGGCAATCCGCCGGCCGCGGAAGAAGCCGAGCCCGGTGACGATCGCCTCGTCCTCGCCAAAGGCGCGGTCGCCGGCAAGCGGCGTGAAATCCTCGACCAGGTGCTTGATGTAATCGGTGGTGTGCGGGCGGTCCGGGTGGCGGGCGACCTGCGTTTTCTGCCACGGCGTCAGCTTGGCATAGATTTCGGCCAGTGCCTGCGCCGCCTTGCCTTCCAGCTTGGCGACTTCCTCGCCGATCGCCACCGCATCGCCGTTGTCGCCGAGCGAGCGCAGCTCCTGAACCTTGCCCTGAAGGTCGGCGACGGGCTTTTCGAAGTCGAGGTAGCTGCGCATCCAGGCTCTTGTTGGCGGTTTTTTGGTCGGGCAGTGATGCCTTCAGCCAGCTTGGCGAGTCAAGCCTTTGCGCCCCTTCGTCCCCGCCAGCGGGTGATGGCGGGTAACCAGGGCCGTCAGCCGGTCCTCGAGCACATGGGTGTAGATCTGGGTGGTCGAGATATCGGCATGGCCGAGGAGCTGCTGGACGACCCTGAGATCCGCCCCGTTCTGGAGCAGGTGGCTGGCAAAGGCGTGGCGGAGCACGTGCGGCGAAACTTTGGCGGACGCGATGCCGGCGAGCGCAGCGAGCGATTTGAGCTCGCGCGCGAACGCCTGGCGGGTGAGATGGCCGCTCTCCGAATCGGCCGGAAAGAGCCACGGGCTTTCACCGTGGCCGGCGGCGGTCCGGGCGGCGAGATAGGCGGCAGCGGCAGCGTGCGCCTTGTCGTTGAGCGGGACGAGACGCTCGTGGCCGCCCTTGCCCTTGACCGTGAGGAACGTGAGCCCGGCCCGTGCCGCCGAAGCGGGGAGCGCGATGAGCTCGGAAACGCGCAGCCCCGTGGCGTAAAGCAACTCCATGAGGGCGTGCATGCGCGTCGCCCTGACGCGCGCGGCCTTCGAGGCGGCGCGCCCGGCATCGGCGGCGGCAGTCTCGATCAGCCGCTCGACCTCCGCCTCGCTCAGAATCTTCGGCAGGTGCTGGCGCTTCTTCGGCCCGCCGATGATGCCGGTCGGATCGTCGGCGCGGATGCGCTCGGAGACCAGAAACTGGTGGAACTGGCGAATGGCGGAGAGCCGCCGGGCGGCAGAGGCCGGAGCAAGGCCGCGCTTCTCGAGATCGGCCAGCCAGAGGCGAACGCCCTCGGCGTCGACCGTGGCGAATCGCGCGCCCCGGCCGTCGACAAAGGCGGCGTAATCGGCCAGATCGCGCCGGTACGAGGCAACCGTGTTTGCGGCGCCTCCGCGCTCGGCGCTCATCATCTCGAGAAAGGCTTCGATGAGGTGGCTGCTGTTCATGGCTGCTGGAGACGGGTAGCGGGGATCTTGATGGTCATTTCGCGGGTGTTGGGCTTGACGAAATAAGCAAGGTAAACGGCGCCGGCCGCCAGGAGGGCGGCGACCACCACTACGCCGACAAGGAAGCGGACGAGGCTGGGCATGGGTCGTCAATAGTATCCATCGCTTTACAAATCGGCAGTTACCAACTGGCAGAAGGACACAATCCTTCTAGTTCTGAAGGGAATCCTTGACACGTACGGCGGAAAGACGCTCTACCGTCCGCGAAACCCCACCCCAATTCCAATCGAGGAGCGACGTGGCCAGGACAGGGTCCGCCAGGGACATCAACGAGCCATTGGAAACCAAGGTATCGCGGCTGCTGAACGGCCGCACGATCGTGATGGTGGGCATGATGGGCGCCGGAAAGTCGTCAATCGGCCGGCGCCTGGCCAATCGGCTGGGCATGCCATTCGTCGACGCCGATACCGAGATCGAACAGGCCGCCAACCAGTCGATTCCCGACATCTTCGAGCAGTACGGCGAGGCTTACTTCCGTGACGGCGAGCGCCGGGTCATCCAGCGCCTGCTGGACGGCAAGCCGAAGGTGCTGGCCACCGGCGGCGGCGCCTTCATCCAGCCCGAGACGCGCGCGGCCATCCGCGGCAGCGGCATCTCGATCTGGCTGAAGGCGGACCGCGACCTGCTGCTCTCGCGGGTCAGACGGCGCAACAACCGGCCCCTGCTCAAGCTTGGCGACCCGGCCGAGGTCCTGGAACGGCTGATCGCCGAGCGTTACCCGATCTATGCCGAAGCCGAAATTCACGTACAATCGCGCGATGTCGCCCACGATCAGGTGATCGACGACATTCTCGCGGCGCTTGCCGACTATCTTGGGCGCGAGGCAGTAGAGGCCTGACACCCATGGCCGACGAGGGCGCGCCTGGACGCGTTCCGATCACGGTGCGCGTCGATCTCGGCGCGCGCTCGTACGACATCCTGATCGGCCGCGGGCTGATCGGCCAGCTCGGCGACGAACTCGCGCGACGGCTGCCGAACACGCGCACCGTCATCGTCACCGACGAGACGGTGGCGCGGCTTCACCTCACCCCGCTGCATGCTTCGCTGCGCGCCAGGGGCATCGACCAGACCACCGTCACCGTGCCGGCGGGCGAGGAATCGAAAAGCTTCGGCGTGCTCACCAAGGTCGTCGACGGCATCCTGGCCAGCCGCGCGGAACGCAACGACATCGTCATCGCCTTCGGCGGCGGCGTGGTCGGTGACCTCGCCGGGTTCGCCTCGGCGATCACGCGGCGCGGCATGCGCTTCATCCAGGTGCCGACGACGCTGCTCGCCCAGGTCGATTCCTCCGTCGGCGGCAAGACCGGCATCAACTCGCCGCGCGGCAAGAATCTGGTCGGCGCGTTCCACCAGCCGTCGCTCGTGCTGGCCGACACCGGCCTGCTCGATTCGCTGCCGCCGCGCGTGTTCAACGCCGGCTATGCCGAGATCGCCAAGATGGCGCTGATCAAGGACGCCGGCTTCTTCACGTGGCTGGAGGAGAACTGGCGGGCGATGGCGGCGGGCTGGCCGGAGCGCGATCAGGCGATCGGCATCGCCTGCCAGGCAAAGGCGGACGTGGTGGCCGCCGACGAGCGCGAACAGGGCGAGCGCGCGCTTCTCAACCTCGGTCACACCTTCGGCCACGCGCTGGAAGCGGCGGCCGGCTATTCCGACCGCCTGCTCCACGGCGAGGCGGTGGCGATCGGCACCGTGCTGGCGCACGACTATTCGGTGCGCCTCGGGCTGGCGCCGGCCGAGGACTACGAGCGCGTGCTCGCGCATTTCACCGAGGTCGGCCTGCCGACGAAGATCAAGGACATTCCTGGCGAGGCGATGACCGCGGCGCGCCTGATGGAGCTCATCCACCAGGACAAGAAGGTCGCGCGCGGCAAGCTCACGTTCATCCTCACCCGCGGGATCGGCAAGGCGTTCATCGCCAACGACGTTTCCGCCGCATCGATCAGCGCCTTCCTCGAAGAGAAAACCGCCTGAGGCTCAAGTGAACGCGATCGCGCTCAACCTGATCCTCGCCGTTCTGCTGCTGGGGGCGAACGCCTTCTTCGTCGCGGCCGAGTTCGCGCTGGTCAAGAGCCGCGGCTTTCGCGTCGACGCGATGGCCAACGACGGCCGCTTCGGCGCAAGCCTCGCGCAAGGCATGCTGAAGAAGGTCGAGGCTTACCTCGCCTGCTGCCAGCTCGGCGTCACCATGGCCTCGCTCGGCCTTGGCTGGATCGGCGAGCCGACGGTGGCGGCGCTGCTGCGTCCGGTGCTTGCTCCCCTCGGCATGCCGGAGTCGGGGCTCGACTTCATCTCGTTCATCGTCGGCTTCCTGGCGTTCTCGTCTCTGCACATCGTGCTCGGCGAGCAGGTGCCGAAGACGTTCGCCATCCGCGAGCCCGAGCCAGTGGCGCAGTGGATCGCGTGGCCGCTGCAGGTCGTCTACGTCGTCTTCTTCCCGCTCAACTGGCTGCTCAACGCCGCGGCGAGCGGCATCCTTTCCGCCTTCGGCGTGCGCGAGGGATCGCACCAGGAGATCCTGGCGCCGGCCGAGATCGAGGGCCTGGTCGACGTTTCGGCGGAGCACGGCAAGGTCGAAGAGAGCCAGGCCGAGTACATCCACAACCTCTTCCGTTTCGGCGAGCTCGAAGTCGCCGACGTCATGGTCCACCGCACCAACATGCAGACCGTGAACGCCGACGACCCCATCGACAAGATCGTCGACGAGGTCGTGGCCAGCGCCTACACGCGCGTGCCGATGTGGGAAGGCAAGCCCGAGAACATCATCGGCGTCATCCACGCCAAGGACCTGCTGGCGCGGCTCAAGAACGTCGGTGGCGACCTGTCGAAAATCGACATCCGCGTCATTGCCAAGAAGCCGTGGTTCGTGCCCGACACGACGCCGCTTAACGACCAGCTCAACGCCTTCCTCAAGCGCAAGCTGCACATCGCGCTGATCGTGGATGAGTACGGCGAAGTGCAGGGCCTGCTGACGCTGGAGGACATCCTCGAGGAGATCGTCGGCGACATCGCCGACGAGTACGACACCACCGCCGAAGGCATCCGCAAGCAGCCCGACGGCTCGGTCAATGTCGACGGCGCCGTGCCGATCCGCGACCTCAACCGCGTCATGGGCTGGAGCCTGCCGGACGAGGAAGCGACGACCATCGCCGGGCTCGTCATTCACGAAGCGCGCATCATTCCGGAACCCGGCCAGGCGTTCACCTTCCATGGGCTGCGCTTCCAGGTGCTGCGCCGTAACCGCAACCGCATCACGGCGCTGCGCATCACCAGTGCCGACGCCCAGAAGCCACGCCCGCAGGCAAACGCGCCCGTGGCGGCAAATGCCGCGGGCCCGCCGCGAAGCTAGCGGAAATCAGCCGCAATCGCGGTCTGTCATGTCGGCCCTCGGGCTCGGGAGGCGACTCCGCCATGGAATTCGATCTCGTCATCATCGGTGCGAGCTTTGCCGGGCTCGCTGCTGCGAAGACGGCGGCCTCGCGCGGCCTGTCGGTTGCGGTCGTCGAAGCCAAGCGCGAGCCGGGCGCGCGCATCCACACGTCGGGGATACTGGTGCGCGAAGCGATCGAGGAGATCGATATCCCGCACCGCCTGACGCGGCGCGTCCCCGGCGTCAGGCTCTACGCGCCAAGCCTGGAGAGCATCGACCTGTTCTCGCCCGGCTATGCCTTCTTCACGACGGAGACTGCGGCACTCATCCGCTGGATGACGGCGGAGGCACGCGCCGCCGGCGCCCACGTCATGGCGGCGACCCGCTTCACCGGCGCGCGCCGCGCCAATGGCCGCATCCACCTCGACGACATCGGCATATCGACGCGCTTCCTGATCGGCGCCGACGGCGCGCGCTCGCGTGTCGCCTCCGCTTTCGGGCTGAGCGAGAACCGCCGTTTCCTGACCGGCGTCGAGATCGAGTTCGAGGCCGACGGCTCGCTCGACCCGCGCTTCCTTCACTGCTTCGCCGACTCGCGCCTAGCACCGGGCTACATCGCCTGGGCCGCGCCGGCGCCCAGCGTCGTGCAGGTCGGGCTGGCGGTACGAGACGGCAGCAAGCCCGATCTCGCCGCCTTCCTCTCGCACACCGAAGCTAAGTTCGGCTGGAGCCGGATGCGCAGGGTGGAGCGCCGCAGCGGGCTCATTCCCTGCGGCGGGCCGCTCAGCCGCACAGCCGCGCCGGGCGTATTGCTGGTCGGGGACGCCGCCGGCTGGGTCTCGCCGGCGACCGGAGGCGGCATTCGCCTCGCCTTCAAGTTCGGGCGCCAGGCGGCCTCGCTGGTGGCCGATCATCTGCTGAACGGCGGCGCCCCACCCGAGATCGCGCTCGGCCGCGCCCTGCCCGCTTTCCGCGCCAAGCGCGCGCTGCGCACGCTGCTCGACCTCGCGCCGCCGAACGTGCTCATCGATCTCGCGCTGGCGACGGCACCGATGCGCCGCGTCGCCGAGCGGCTTTACTTCCATCGCCGCAACGACGCCGGTATCGACCGCGAGGCATACCTGCGCTGGATCGAGACGCAGATGCCGTCGCAACCCGCAGTAGCCAGGCACGGCGACGCCCACTAGCATCGTCCCATGTCGGAAGCATGGGAGACGTACTACCTGATGGTCGGCTCGTCGGCGGCGGCGCTGATCGGCCTGCTGTTCGTCGTGATAACCCTCTCCGGCGAGATCGAACCGGCGCGTGCCGAAGGCGCACAGGCGACGTTCATGACGCCGACCGTGTTCCATTTCGTCATCGTCTTCGCCATCTCTGCCGCGGCGGTCGCGCCTGAGCTGGCGCCGCCTCTCATGGGCGCCGCGACCGTCGTTCCGGCAGCGATCGGACTTTTCTTCTCCGTTGGCGCATTGGCCCGGCTGTCCACCGGGCGTATCGCTGCTCCGCACTGGACCGACTATCTCTTCTACGGCGCGTTGCCCGCCGGCTGCTACTTCTGGATCCTGGGATCGGGCATCGGCATCGCCTTCGACATGGCCTGGGCGGACGGGAGCATCGCCATCGGCGTGCTCGCGCTGCTCCTGCTCGGCATCCGCGACGCCTGGGATCTCGCCACGTGGCTGACCTATCACAAGAACGGCTAGCCGCCGCTCAGGGCGCCTTCGCCTCGATGGCGAGCGCGTGGACGCCATCGGCAATTTCACCGGCCAGCGCCGCATAGATCATGCGGTGCGCCGCGAGCCGGCTCTTGCCGCGGAATGCCTCGGCCGTAATCTTCACGCGGAAATGACTCTCGCCACCCGGCCGGTGGCCGGCGTGGCCCTTGTGCAAATGGGATTCATCCACCACTTGGAGGGCACCCGGGCGAAAAGCCGCGGTTAACTTCCCCGTGATGCTGTCTTTGACGTTCATAGTGCGATCCTTGCCGGTTCGCGCCTTGTCGGTAACTGTCGCGGCGACCATAATCCGATGATGAATCTGAACTCCAAGTATTTCGACCGCATCCGGATCAGCCCGCGGGAAAGCGCGCCGGCGCCGGACACGCAGCCGTGCGAGTGGCATGGCTGCAAGCAGCTCGGCGGCTACCGCGCGCCGAAAGGCCGCGACCGCGAGGGCCAGTACTACAACCTCTGCCTCGACCATGTCCGCGAGTACAACAAGTCGTACAACTATTTCGCCGGCATGAAGGACGATGACATCATCGCCTACCAGCGCTCGGCTTCGCTCGGCCACCGCCCGACGTGGACCATGGGCGTCAATCCGGAAGGCGCGGCCGCAGGGCGATATCAGCCCAATGCCGGGTGGGCCGAAGCGTTTTCCGACCCCTTCGGCATCTTCGGTGGCGGCCGTGCCCGCCATGCCCCGGGCGCCGAGCAGGCAGTACCGGAGCCGGAGCGGCGGCCGCTCCGCAACCTGGAACGGAAGTCGTTTGCCACGCTTGACCTGGAAGGCGATGAGAGCGGAGGCGAGATCAAGGCCCGCTACAAGGCACTGGTCAAGCAACTCCACCCCGATGCCAACGGCGGCGACCGTTCCAGCGAGGACCGCCTGCGGCAGATCATCCAGGCCTACCACTACCTGAAAGCCGCCGGTTTCTGCTAAGACGGCTGCAGCGACGGCGGGTGTCTCCCCTCCCGCCTTTCCACGACCCGAAAACATGAGACGCCGGAAGGCGTTGCGACCCCGATGGAACCGATGACCGAGCTTGCCCCATTGCCAGACATGAAGATCTCGGTCCGCCAGGTCTTCGGCATCGACACCGACCTCGAAGTGCCCGCCTATTCCGAGCCGGACGAGCACGTTCCGGACACCGATCCGGACTACCTGTTCGACCCGCAGACCACGCTGGCGATCCTCGCCGGCTTCGCCCGCAACCGCCGCGTCCTCGTCACCGGCTACCACGGCACCGGCAAGTCGACCCACATCGAACAGGTGGCGGCGCGGCTGAACTGGCCGATGGTACGCGTCAACCTCGACAGCCACATCAGCCGCATCGATCTCGTCGGCAAGGACGCCATCGTCATCCGGGAAGGCAAGCAGGTGACGGAGTTCCGCGACGGCATCCTGCCGTGGGCGCTGCAGCACAACATCGCCCTGTGCTTCGACGAATACGACGCCGGCCGCCCGGACGTGATGTTCGTCATCCAGCGCGTGCTGGAAGTCTCGGGGCGCCTGACGCTGCTCGACCAGAACAAGGTGATCCGCCCGCACCCGGCGTTCCGCCTGTTCGCCACCGCCAACACGGTCGGCCTCGGCGACACGTCGGGCCTCTATCACGGCACGCAACAGATCAACCAGGGCCAGATGGACCGCTGGTCGATCGTGACGACGCTGAACTACCTGCCGCACGACCGCGAAGTCGATATCGTCGCGGCCAAGGTGCCGAAGTGGCGCGACGACAAG
>DASZQY010000322.1:0-3044 GCA_035549395.1 Bauldia sp. | reverse complement strand
GGATGCAGCTTCGGTCGCGGGCCTGCTCGTCACCACCGAAGCGATGGTCGCCGAGCGTCCGAAGAAGGAAGCTCCGATGCCGATGCCGGCTGGCGGCGGCGGCATGGGCGGGATGGACTTCTAGGAAGTCCCCTCACCGCTACAGGAATCGAAAGGGCCGCCGCAAGGCGGCCCTTTTTGTTTGGGCTATGTGCAATACGTATATGCTGGTAATATACGCGGATGGAGTTCGACTTTGAGCAGATCGCCGGTTTCGATTGGGATGTCGGTAATCTGACCAAAAGCCTGCTGAAACACGGCGTCACAGCTTCCGAAGCTGAGCAGATTTTCTACAATCAGCCCCTGCTGATCTGGGACGACATATCACACAGCGCCGGGGAGCGTCGGTTTCAGGCGCTGGGAAAGACGAACGAAGGCCGCCTTCTTTTTGCGGCCTTCACGCTGCGAGCCGAAGGAACGCTGCTGCGTTTGATTTCGGTTCGCCCAATGAACGTTCGAGAGAAAGCCCGCTATGGCCAAGAAGCTTAAGCCCATACCCAAGTTCAAGGATGAGGACGCGGAGCGGCGGTTCTGGGAAACGCATGACTCCACCGACTATATCGACTGGAGCAAGGCGCGGCGGGTGCGGTTCCCCAACCTGAAGCCGTCGACCAAGTCTATCTCGCTCCGTCTGCCGGTCAGCATTCTCGAGCAGATCAAGGTCGAGGCCAACAAGCGCGACGTGCCCTACCAGTCGCTGATCAAGACGTGGCTGGCGGAGAAGGTTTCATAGGCGAGCGCCTACTGCCGGGAGTCAGAAAGGCCGCCCGAACGGGCGGCCTTTCTTTTTGAGCTTCGGCGGAAACCAGCGATCAGTCGTAGCAGTAATGCGGGTGTCCGTCGTAGCCCATGTACTGATGGGTATACGGATTGTAGGTGCGGAACCGCGCCTCGCAGTATCCGCCATAGCCGTAACCGTAGCCGTGATGAACCTCGCTCAGCATCAGGCCGCCGATGAGGCCGAAGATGCCGGCGGCGACTGCGGCGCCGTTGTCGTTATATCCGTAGTAGTGGGGATGCGGATGATACTTCCAGTACGGATAACCCAGCTTGGCGTCGGCGCCTGATGTCGCCGCAAGCGTGGTGCCGGCCACGACAGCGGCCGCCACAAGTCCGGTGACGATTTTTCTCAACATGGCGATATCTCCTTGCCTGTGAAAACGCGGAAAGGCGGGCCGAGGTTCCCTTCCCTTTTCCGCGGCGGCGGGTATTCACTGAGGTCGGGATTTTTCACGGGGGCGCGAATCCGATGCAGGCGCTGCGCAATCTCGCCTTTCTCCTCGGTCGTCTGATGGCGGCGGCACTGTTCATCTACGACGCATGGGTGACCGTGCGCTCGCCCGGCGGCGCGGCGAGCTACATCGACAAGGTCGGGCTACCGGGCGACGCGCTCTCGCTTGTGCTGGCCGCGGCGATGCTGATAGGCGGCCTGCTCATCGTCATCGGTCTGTGGACGCGTCTCGCCGCGCTGGCGTTTGCGGCGTTCTGCATCGCGACGGCGACGCTGTTCCACTATCACACGACCGACGTCGGCGAGATGCTCCAGATGGGCAAGGACCTCGCCATCGCCGGCGGCTTCCTGTTCCTCGCAGCCGCGGGACCGGGCGTCTATTCGCTCGACGCCCGGCGCGGCCGCGGGATGATTTAGTGGGCGGCCCGGCCGCCTCCTTTACCCCCTCCCGAAAATGGCTTTGCCATTTTCGACCTCCCCTCAAGGGGGAGGTTCAGGTGCGTTCTAGCCGGCCTCGGTGGTCGGCTCGTGCTCGATCGGCGACAGCGGTTTGGCGTCCAGTGTCGACTCGAACGCGTGCAGGCGCTTGTAGATCGAAATCAGCTCGACGATCGTCGACCATGAGTTGGCGAGATACTGGAAGGACGAGGTGACACGGTCGAAGGCGCGCAGGATCTGCTGCATGACGCCGAGCGTGAAACCGGCGGCAAGGATGGTTGGCGCGAGCGCAATGTAAGGCACCAGCACGCCCGCCTGGAGATAGCCGTAGCGGGCGATGTTGAAGTACAGGTAGTTCAGGTAGATGTAGAAGTAGTTGCGGCGCACGGCGTCGAACAGCATCGCCAGCGTCGGCGGCTGCGCCCGCTCCGCATCGTCCTCGCCCAGCACCAGCTCCTTGCGATAGGCGGCCTCGACGCGCTGGTTGCGGAAGTTCAGCCCCGGCAGGCGGACGCCGGCAGCGGCGAGCAGCGCCGTACCGAAGGCCGACCAGAAGATGGCGACGAAGACCAGCGCCTGCGGCACGTGGCCGAAGATCGGCAGCGCGGTGACGAAGGCCGACAGGCCCCAGAGCAGCGGCAGGAAGGCGATCAGGGTCAGCACCGAATCGATGAGGCTGATGCCGAGATCCTCGACCGTGGAAGCGAAGCGCATCGTGTCTTCCTGGACGCGTTGCGAGGCGCCCTCGACCTTGCGCAGCTGCGCCCAGTGCTGGACGTAGTAGGCGTTCATCGCCATGCGCCAGCGGAAGATGTAGTGGCTGACGAGGAAGGCGTTGCCGACCGCGACCATGATCGAGATCATCGCGATGGTGAGGAAGGTGGTGAGCTGGCCGTAGTAATCGCCGGCGGTCACCGAATTGGCGCCGCCGAGCGCCTTCTGAATGAGATCGTAGAAGGAGCCGAACCAGTCGTTGATGAGCACGTCGAGCTGGACCTGGAACCAGTCGACGAAGACGATGATCTGGCTGACGAGGACCGACCACCAGAACCAGGGATGCGGCCCCTGGCGATACCAGTAGGCGGTGAACAGCGCCCCGCCGACGATCATGTACTCATAGAGATAGATGTCGGCGGCGACGTTCTGGATGATGGTGAACTGGGACTCGGCGTCGCCGCTGCCACCGGCGGCCGGAGCCACGGGATACGGCAGGCCGACCAGGTTGCCGAGGCTGAGATGCGGCCCCCAATCGCGGGCAAACATGTACCAGAACAGGATGCAGAAGACGGCCCAGAGGATGGCGGAGGGAAAGAAGATCCGCGGATTGGGGAAGAAG
>DASZQY010000321.1:0-8406 GCA_035549395.1 Bauldia sp. | reverse complement strand
GACCGGCTGGCCGCCGGCCTTTCCGGGCTCGGCTTCGGTGTCGCTCCCTGTGAGGGCACATATTTCATCACGGCGGACGCTTCTCCGCTTCGCCACAACGTGGGTGACGTTGAGCTGTGCAAGCAGATGACGGTGGAGGCGAAGGTGACGGCGGTGCCGGTGTCCGTGTTCTACGAAACGGATGCGCCACGGACGTTCGTGCGCTTCTGCTTCTCCAAGCGTGACGAGATTCTGGATGCCGCCGTGGAGCGCCTGGCAGCGTGGCTCAGGCAATGACGGCGGCTCCGGTGCTGGTCGAGGTGACGCGCGGCGGCGTGGTGGAAAGCTTCCATCGCGGCGCGGTCGCGATCGTGGATAGCGACGGCCGGCTGGTGACCGCGATCGGCGACGTCGCGCGGCGCGTGTTTCCGCGTTCGGCGGTAAAGCCGATCCAGCAACTGCCGCTGCTCGAATCCGGCGCGGCCGATCGTTATGGCTTCGGGCCGGCCGAGATCGCGCTGGCCTGTTCCTCGCACAGCGGCGAGCCGCGCCACGTCGCGACGGCGCGCAAGATGCTGGCGGCGGCGGGGCGGAGCGAGGCCGACCTCGAATGCGGCGGACACCCGCCGACCGACCGTGCCGCGGCCGATGCGCTGGTGCGCGCCGCGGAGCACTGGGGGCGCATCCACGACAACTGCTCGGGCAAGCACGCCGGCTTCGTCTGCCTGTCGTGTGCGATGGGCGTGACGCCGCGTGGCTACGTGCGGCCCGACCATCCGGTGCAACGGGCGATCACCGCGGCGCTCGCGGAGGTTACCGGCGCGGAACTGGGCGAGCCCGCCGTCGACGGCTGCTCGATCCCGGCCTACGCCATTCCGCTTCGCAATCTCGCGCTGGGTTTCGCCCGCCTGGTTACGGGCACGGGACTCGAGCCGGCTCGCGCTGCAGCGGCGCGCCGTATCGTCGCCGCTTATTTCGCGGAGCCGTTCATGATCGCCGGTACCGGTCGTTTCGACACCGAGATCCTCACGCGCTTCCGCGATCGTGCGTTCATCAAGCACGGCGCCGAGGGCGTGATCTGCGCCGCGTTTCCGGAAACGGGCCTCGGCGTCGCAATCAAGTGCGACGACGGCGCCGGCCGCGCGCCCGAGGTCGTGATGGCGACGGTGATCGAAACGCTGCTGCCGGGGGAGGAGACAAAGGCCGGGCTCGGAAACTATCGTCGGCCGCCGATCCTGGATCGCAACGGCGCGAAGGTCGGCGAGTTGCGCCCTGTCGACGGGCTGGCGGAAATGCTGGGCGCGGCGCTGGAGCCGTACTGACGGCCGCCCTCAGCTTACCCGGTTGCGCTCGACGGTGAGGTGCGGGTAGCGATCCGCGCCGGAGAGCGCGAGATCGCCGGTTGCGGGGTCGGCCCAGCGCATCCCCACAACGGCGCCGTTTGTCGTGCCCGAGATCAGATTGTCGCTGATGATCGCCGAGCCGGCGCCGTCGACCACCGAGACGGCAACGCCGAGCGGCGCGCGGCGCACGACGTTGCCGGTAGCGGAGATATCACGGAGATAGGGTCCCCAGCCAAGCAGGATGCCGAAACGTGGCGCCCCGTCGACGACGTTGCCGGAAACCGCAACATCGGCCTCGACCGCAATGCCGACGCCGAAGCCCGGCGGATCGGCGGGGTAGGGACCTTTGTCAGTGAGGTTGCGCACCA
This sequence comes from Bauldia sp., assembly GCA_035549395.1. Lineage (GTDB taxonomy): Bacteria > Pseudomonadota > Alphaproteobacteria > Rhizobiales > Kaistiaceae > DASZQY01. Next base: position 6,716 of record DASZQY010000321.1, on the reverse strand, counting down.
TGTTGCCGGAAACGACGGCGAGATGCCCGCCTTCGCGGAAGTTGGCGACGCTGATGCCGGTCGCGGCGCCATCCACGATATTGTTCACGATCATCGCGCCTTCGAAGGCGAACTCGGAATAGATGCCGACCTCGCCACTGCGCGCCGTGTTGTTGCTGCTGATCTGAATGTTGTTGGCGCTGTTGGCGCGGATGGCGGAGAAGGCGCAGTCCGTGACGCGGTTGCCGCTGACGCTGACGCCGTGGGCGCGGAAGACGTTTATGCCGTTGCCGTTCTGGCCGGTGCCGCCGGCAGCGGCGGCGATACGCTGGACGCGGTTGCCGCTGACGATCGTGCCGTCCTCGCCCTCGCTCCAGCGATGGATGAGAATGCCGCCGTTGCCGCAATCCTCGACCACGTTGTCACTGACGATGAGGCCCGTGGATTCCACCGCCATGATTCCGGCGTCGCCGGCGTTGCGGATGGTGTTTCCGGCGACGCGTCCGCCGCAGCGCTCGAGCTGCAGCCCGGTGCGGCTGCTGCCGGTAATGATGACGCTGTCGATCGATACGTTCGCCGTTTCGGAAAGGTGGACGATCGCTGGCACGTAGTCGGCCAGCGGTTTGCCAGCGCCGTCGATGATGAGATCGCGCAGTTCGACCAGCGCCGCGTGATCGGCGGTGATCATCTGGTCGCCGCCGGTGAAGACCAGACGGCTGGCGCCGCTCACCCCGTAGAGGCGCGTCCGCTCGGGCAGCACGAGGTTGGTGATGAGATAGGTGCCGGCAGGCAGGAAGACCGTGCGGTTGTCCTGCGACGCCTGGTTCAGCACCTGCTGCAGCTCGCCGCTCTGGTCGGCGGCGCTGCCGGGATCGAGCCCGAGTTCGGCGGCGTCCAGCGTGCCACGCAGCGCCGCGCTGCTGTTCGGATCGACGGCAGCGAGCGCCGGGGTTGCTGCGGCCAGGCCGGCAGCGGCTGCGAGGAAGGCACGTCTGTCCACTGGTCACGTCCCGAGAAGACCACCCACCCGGCGTCACTCAATTTCCGTGCCGTCCGGGTCGTGTCGTAATGGGACAAGCCGCTGGCGAAACTAGATATTTCGCCGGTCGCCGAGATCGTAGCCGAGCCGCCGGTTGAGATCGCGGATCAGTTGCTCCGCGGCTTCCGGAATGACAGTCCCGGGGGTGAAGATGGCGCTGACGCCGGCTTCGCGCAGCGCCGCCCAGTCCTCTTCCGGCACGATGCCGCCAACGACAACCATGATATCGGGACGGCCACCGGCCTCCAGCGCCCGCTTCAGGGCGGGCACGAGCGTGAGATGGCCGGCGGCCAGCGTCGAGATGCCCACGACGTGCACGTCCTTCTCGATGGCGAGCCGTGCGGCATCTTCCGGCGCCTGGAACAGCGGCCCGATTTCGACCGCGAAGCCGAGGTCGGAGAATGCCGAGGCAATTACCTTCTGTCCCCGGTCGTGCCCGTCTTGGCCGAGCTTGGCGACGAGGATGCGCGGCGGGCGCCCGTCGCGAACGCTGAACTCGCGAACCATGGCCGCGACGCGGTTGAACACTTCCGATCCCGCCATTGCGCGCCGCCATGTGCCGCGAACGGCATGCGGCGTCGCCTGGTGGCGGCCGAAGGCGCGTTCCAGCGCGCCGCTGATCTCGCCCACCGTCGCGTGGGCGCGGGCTGCGTCGATGGCGAGCGCCAGCAGGTTGGCGTCGCCCTTGGCGCCGTTCGTCAGCGCCGCGAGCGCCCGGCTGACAGCGGCCGGATCGCGCTCGGCCCTCAGGCGCTTGAGCTTCTCGATCTGCGCGGTGCGCACAACCGAGTTGTCGACACGCCGCACTTCCGTCGGCACTTCCTCATGCGGGCGGAAACGGTTGACGCCGACGACGACCTGCGCCCCGCTGTCGAGGCGCGCCTGCGTCTCGGCCGCCGCCTGCTCGATACGCTCCTGCGGCAAGCCGCGGTCGATGGCTTTCGCCATCCCGCCGATCTTGTCGACCTCGGCGATGTGGGCGAGCGCGCGCGTCGCGAGCTCATAGGTCAGGCGTTCGACATAGAAGGACCCGCCCCACGGGTCGATGACCCGGGTCGTGCCGGCCTCCGCCTGCAGGACGAGCTGCGTGTTGCGGGCGATGCGGGCAGAGAAGTCCGTCGGCAGCGCCAGCGCTTCGTCGAGCGCGTTGGTGTGCAGCGACTGCGTGTGACCGTCCGTCGCCGCCATCGCCTCGATCGTGGTGCGTACGATGTTGTTCATGGGATCGGACGCCGCCAGCGACCAGCCGGAGGTCTGGCAGTGCGTGCGCAGCATCAGCGAACGATCGTCGTCGGGCGCGAACCGCTCCTTCATCAGCTTGGCCCACAGCAGCCGCGCGGCGCGCAGCTTCGCCACTTCCATGAAGAAATTCATGCCGATGTCGAAGAAGAACGACAGGCGCGGCGCAAACTGATCGACGGCGAGGCCGCCCGCGGCCGCCGCCTTCGCGTATTCCAGTCCGTCGGCGAGGGTGTAGCCGAGTTCAAGATCCGCGGTCGCTCCCGCCTCCTGCATGTGGTAGCCGCTGACCGAGATCGGGTTGAAGCGCGGCATGTGCCGCGTCGTGTAGGCGATGATGTCTGCGACGATGCGCAGCGACGGTCCCGGCGGGTAGATGTAGGTGTTGCGGACCATGAACTCCTTGAGGATGTCGTTCTGGATGGTCCCGGCGAGCGCCGCCTGCTGCACGCCCTGTTCCTCGGCCGCGGCGATGTAGAGCGCCATGACCGGCAGCACGGCGCCGTTCATGGTCATCGACACGCTGGTCTTCCCGAGCGGAATGCCGTCGAACAGGGTCCGCATGTCGTAGATGGAATCGACGGCGACGCCGGCCATGCCGACATCTCCGGCCACGCTCGGATCGTCGGAGTCGTAGCCGCGATGCGTCGGCAGATCGAAGGCAACCGACAGGCCTTTTTGCCCCGCTGCGAGGTTGCGCCGGTAGAAGGCGTTGGAGTCTTCGGCGGTCGAAAAGCCGGCGTACTGGCGGATCGTCCACGGCTGATCCACGTACATGGTCGGATAGGGGCCGCGAAGGTACGGCGGCAACCCCGGCCACGTATCGAGGAAGTCGAGGCCCGCGATGTCGCCGGCGGCGTAGTAAGACTTCAGCGAGATGCCTTCCGGCGTTTCGCCCGCAGCCGCACTCGGCGCCGTGCGCACGTCGGGCGCGCGCCACGGTGCGTGAGCGAAATCGGGGAGGCGGAGGCTCATTCGAGAGACGCCGCCACGCGCAGCGGAACGAGGCGCGGTTCGCGATCGGATTGGGCGCGCCGCACCACGGCCGGATCAAGCCCATCCTCGCGGTAGGCGTTGACGCCGATCATTCTGCTGTCGCCGCTGGCGATGCCTGCCGCACGGGCCAGTCGCGCGGCGGCGACGTCGCGAAGCAGGCTACCCTCGCCGATGGCCGCGACCATCCCGCCGAGCTTCTCGATGGTCTGGAAGCGGCGCCATGCGGATTCGGCAAGTCGTGCCGTCATCGTTTCTATGGCGCCCGAACCGGCGCCAGGATCGGCGACACGCGACAACCCGGCTTCATGGGCCAGAATGAGCTGCGTGTTGCGCGCGATGCGCCGCGCCTGCGCGCCGGCCGGACCGCGAGCGACATCGAACGGCAGTACCGCAATCGAGTCGGCGCCTCCGACTGCTGCCCCGAAAGCCGCGATGGTGCTGCGCACCACGTTGGTTTCGGCGCTCAGCGTCGTCATCGCGCGCCATGTCGTCTCGGCATGAATCGACGGAGCCGGGCCGTCGAACATGGCGAGTTCCGAGATGCGCGCGAGAAGGAGACGAGCTGCGCGAAACTTGGCTATGGTTCGGAACTGGTCGGTATCGGCAGCGAGGGCGACCCCGATACGCCCGGCTGTGTCCATGAGCCGCATAAGCTCGACGTAGGTGGCGAGCACGGCCGCGAGTTCCTGTTCGTCGGTGGCGCCGGCCGCGTGCCAGATGCGACCGTCCGCTGATGCTGCCGCCCCCGCGATGCGACGGTTTTCCATCTCCGCGGCCATGCGGCGCAGGCTCTCCGCGGAAGGGCGCGGAGCGCTCTGCGCAAACGCCGCGATCGGGTCGTGCGCGACGGTGATCGTCGTTGCCCTGCCGGCCGCAATGTCGAGCAGGGCGGGAGGGACGGTCTCGGCCAGATCCAGCCGCAACTCGAACGAAGAGGGCAGCGGCGGCAACGAGAGGGTCGCGGCGGCAAGAGGCGGCAGCTTCCCGCCCGCGGGATGAGATGAGCCCGCGAACGAGATTTCCGCGCCATCGGCGCCGCCTTCGATGTCTTCGGCGAGCGCGGCAGATGCCGTCGCGGCCGAGCCTGCGTCGATACGCTGAACGATGCGCCAGGGTGCTCCGCCGACGTGCGCGATCACCGGCCGCGCATTTCTGGCCCGCGGAAACAGCGGCAGCGCGTAGTTCGAGGCGGACTCGGCGCCTTCGGACACCCGGCGGGCGCGTTGGACCGCCCGCTGCCAATCAGCCTCACTGAATGCCGGGAACTCCTGCGCGAGGCGCACCGTACCGCTCATGCCGGGTTTATACGCCGCGCCGGCGCGACGGCAATCTTTGAGGAACGTACCTCCATGCCAACGAGGAGTTGTGATCGCGTCTGCCTTGTGCGCGACCACGGAACGCCTAAGATTGAATCTGTTGGGGAGAAGTCAGGGCTTGGAGTGTTGTGTGCCGGTGCTGGCAGCCCGGTGCATCTCTCGCGATCAAGCATCGCGAGTGTGAAACGCACGCGAATGTCAAAACCCACAATTGCGTGGCTTCACATTCCTGCCCCTACTTCGACTGGGCCGGGGGACTGGAAATGGTTGTTGCAACTGCCATGCTCGCGCTGGGCGAAAGCTTCCGCGACATGACGACGACTGCGCAGATTGTAGACGCACTCGAAGCATTTTTTCGCTCCCTTGGGGCGACTCACTTTCTTCTTACGGGGTTCCCGTTACCGGGACGGCCGATAGAACCACTGGTTGTCCGGGTGAACTGGGGCGAGCTTCGATCGCCGTCGGCGCTGTCGCCGCGCGATCCGCTTCTCGACCGCGGACTGTCGGCGCGGCACCCGCAGTTGTGGGCGCTTTCCGCGGATGACGTGCGCACCGGTGCCTCGGTCCTGCTCAGTTCGCTGCCAGCCGACCGTCCGATCAATCTGCTCGTCTCGCCGATCTGCGCCTTCCTACCCTACCAGGGAGTGATGATGGCCGCGGGAGCGGGGTTGATGGTGGAGACGAAAGTCAGGCTGGCGGTCGATCATGTCGCAGCCGAGGCGCTTCGCCGGCTGATCGATCTGGGATCGGTGCGCCCGGAGCGCCCGGGCGAGCTGTCGGCTCGGGAACGGCGGGTGGTCGAACTTTCGGCGCATGGCAAGACCGCCAACGAGATCGCCGAGATTCTGGACATTTCGCAGCGGACGGTTCACGCCCACCTTCAGAACGCCAGCGAGAAACTCGGTGCCAGCAACAAGACGCACACCGTGGTCGAGGCTTTGCGCTACGGCCAGATCAGCGTGTAGCAGCGAATCTATACGAACTGCGCCAGCCCCGGGATCGAATTGATAACGTCGTTGACCTCGCGCTCGGCCCCGTTCGCCTTGGCGAAGCTGACGAAGCTCGACGTTATTGTCGGCATGTCGGCGACCGAAATGCCGCTGGCCATCAGGGCATTGAAAATGCCGAAGAGGCCGCCGCTGGGCTGCTGGTATTCCTGAGCCAGCGCGGCGGCGCCGGGAATCTTTGCGAATAGCGCATCGGCGGCCGCGGCCGGCGCTTCAGACGCGACGAAGTTGGCGATCGTGCCGATGGCTCGCCGCGCCACCGGCACGTCGAGCTTCGTCCGAGCCGCAATTTCGGCAATCAGTCCATCGACATTCGCGGCCACGTTCGCACTCCATGCGTTGCGCCTGCTTTCCCTTGCGCGCCGCTCAGTCTATGGGGTCCATGTGCCGTGAAGGAAGATGCGATGCTTGACGATGTTTTGAAGTGGATCGACGCCAACCTGCAGGCGAGCCTCGACCGGCTGTTCGCGCTGCTGCGCATCGACAGCATTTCCACCGATCCGGCTTACGCTCCCGCCTGTCGCAAGGCCGCCGACTGGCTGGTGCGCGAGCTGGGAGGCATGGGCTTCGAGGCACAGGCACGCCCCACGCCCGGACTGCCGATCGTCGTGGGGCATCACGACGGTGCCGGTCCGCACATCCTCTTCTATGCCCACTATGACGTGCAGCCGGTCGATCCGCTGAATCTGTGGACCAACGCACCGTTCGATCCGAGGATTCTGACCAGTCCTGACGGCCGCAAGCAAATTGCCGCGCGTGGAGCATCCGACGACAAGGGTCAGTTGATGACCTTTGTCGAGGCGGCACGCGCATGGAAGGCGGTCGCCGGCAAGCTCCCGGCCAAGGTGACGATGCTGCTCGAAGGCGAGGAGGAATCGGGCAGCGCCAACCTGCGTCCGTTCATGCAGGCAAACGCCCAAGAACTGAGCGCGGACGCGGCCTTCATCTGCGACACGGACATGTGGAGTCCGATCCGGCCGGCGATCACGACATCGCTGCGCGGACTGGTCGGCGTGGAGGTCACGATAACGGCCGCAAACCGCGATTTGCACTCCGGACTCTACGGCGGGGCGGCGCGCAACCCGATCCATGTTCTGGCGGCGATTCTGGCGGATTTGCACGACAAAAACGGGCGGGTGA
>DASZQY010000320.1:0-2732 GCA_035549395.1 Bauldia sp. | reverse complement strand
AAGGCGCGCCTCGTCGCCGCGGCCATCGACCGCGCCCGCTCGGCCGGTCCGATCACGACCACCGCTGAACTGGCCGAGATCGTGTCGAAAGCGATCGGCCGCGCCACCGATCGCATCCACCCGGCGACCCGCACCTTCCAGGCGCTGCGCATCTTCGTAAACCGCGAGCTTGACGAGCTGGCCGAGGCGCTCGCCGCGTCCGAGCGCATCCTGGCGGAAGGCGGCCGTCTCGTCGTCGTCTCCTTCCATTCGCTGGAAGACCGCATCGTCAAGCGCTTCCTCGCCGAGCGTTCGGCCACGCAGCCGTCCGGTTCGCGCCACGCGCCGGAAGCACGGCTCGAGCCCGCCACCTTCACACTGCTGTCGCGCGGCGCCGTCGCCACCAGCGGGGAAGAGGCGGAGGACAATCCGCGTGCCCGTTCGGCGCATCTGCGGGCCGCCCGCCGCACTGCCGCGCCGCCGCGCGAGCTTGATCCGGAAGCCATCGGCGTTCCGGCGTTGCCGCGGCTTGGGAGGGCGTGAACGTGGGACGCATCTTCAATCTCGTCCTTATCCTCGCGATGCTGGCCGGCGCGCTGGTCACCTACGACATGAAGCACAAGGCCGAGGTGGCGGCCGACCGCGTCGCCACGCTGCGCTCCGAAATCTCCAAGGAGAAGGACCAGATCGCCCTGCTCAAGGCCGAATGGAGCGTGCTCGATCAGCCGGCCCGATTGCAGGGCGTCATCGACAAGTACGCCGATCACTTCAAGCTGCAGCCGTTCTCGCCCACCCAGCTCGCCACCATCGACCAGATACCGATGCGCCCGGCCGATGCGCCGGTGATTCCGGTCAAGGATTCCGATCCGCTCGGTCAGATCCTCACCGAGCTTGAGGCCAATCCCGCGGCGGGAGGCGCGCAGTGACCGAATTTGTCATGACGCCGGTCTCCATCGCGGACGAACTGCCCGCGGCCAAGGCGCGTGTGCCGCGCGATGGGGTGCGGGGGCGCATCCGTTTCATGGCCTTCGTCTTCCTGCTCGCCTTCGGCACGCTTGCAGGCCGTCTCATCATGTTCGGTCTCGCCCCATCCAATGCCGATGGCAGCGGTGGCATGGGCGCCGTGGTCGCCACCAGCCGTCCCGATCTCGTCGATCGCAACGGCCAGATCCTCGCGACCGACGTCAAGATGGCCTCCCTCTATGCCGAGCCGCGCAACGTGCTCGACCCGGACGAGGCGACGGAGCAGATCGCGACCGTGCTGCCCGACATCGACGCCACGGCCGTGCGCAAGAAGCTGTCCACCGACGCCGGCTTCGTGTGGATCAAGCGCGAGATCACGCCCGAGCAGGAAAAGGAGATCCACGACCTCGGCATCCCCGGCCTTGGCTTCCTCTCGGAGAGCCGCCGCTTCTACCCCGGCGGAGATACCGCCGCGCACATCGTCGGCCTGGTCAACGTCGACAACCAGGGCATCGCCGGCTTCGAGAAATACGTCGATGACAACGGCCTTGCCGATCTTCATGCCGCCGGTTTCGGTGGCGGCACCGACGGTGTCGCACCGGTGATGCTGTCGATCGACGCCCGCGTGCAGCACATCGTCCACGACACCCTCGCCGATACGATGACCCGCTATCACGCGCTGGCCGCGGCGGGTGTCGTCCTCAACGCCAAGACCGGCGAGGTGCTGGCGATGGCGTCGCTGCCTGATTTCGATCCGAACAATCCGGTCGATGCCAACGACCCTGACCATCTCAACCGCATGACGGCGGGCGCCTACGAGCTGGGCTCCGTCTTCAAGAGCTTCACCTTCGCCGCGTCCTTCGACAGCGGCGCCGTGAAGATGAGCGACATCATAGACGCCAGCCAGCCGATCCACGCCGATGGCTTCACCATCCACGACTTCCACGCCAAGGCGCGCCCGCTGACCGTGCCGGAGGTGTTCATCTTCTCCTCCAACATCGGTGCCGCCCACATGGCGATGAAGGTCGGCACCCCCGGCATGCAGGCATACCTGCGCCGTTTCGGCCTGCTCACCAAGCTGCAGACCGACCTGCCGGAGGTGGCGTCGCCGATCCTGCCCAAGCGGTGGACCGATCTCACGACCATGAACGTCGCCTTCGGTCAGGGCGTCGCGGTCACGCCCATGCAGACGGCGGTTGCGGACGCCGCCCTGGTCAACGGCGGGTGGCTGATACCGCCAACCTTCCAGCCGCGTACGGAAGCCCAGGCCAAGGCTCTGGCGGTGCAGGTGGTCAAGCCCTACACCAGCGACGAGCTGCGTTACCTGTTCCGCCTCAACGTCGAGAAGGGCTCGGGACGGAGCGCCGACGTGCCGGGATATATGGTCGGCGGAAAGACCGGGACCGCGCAAAAGGTCATCGACCGCCATTATTCCAACACGCATCGCATCAATTCATTCCTGGCGGCCTTCCCGATCGACGACCCCCAGTACGTCGTGCTGGTAATGCTTGACGATCCGCAGGCCGAGAAAGAGGGTGCGGGTACCACAGCCGGATCGAATGCGGCGCCGGCCGTCGGTGCGATCATCCGCCGTTCGGCGGCGCTGCTCGGGGTCGAGCCGCGTGAGGACAAAGACTTGAGCGCTGTGCTGGCGTCGAACTAGTTCGACGCCGGAGCAGTGGTGCTGACTGTGAACCGGGCTGGAATTTCGGCGACCGCATGCTGCTTCAGGATCTCGCACCGGCTGACGTACGGCTGCCCGCCGGCGCGGGATCGCTCGCCATTGCCGG
>DASZQY010000319.1:0-3260 GCA_035549395.1 Bauldia sp. | reverse complement strand
GGTCGCGACCTATGGCGAAGCGACCGCCGCGGCGATCGCGGCTGCCCATCGCCTCGAGCCGGCGCTCGACGTCTCGGTGAAGGCTGACGCGCCGGGCTGGGCTGAACGTCTGGGCGGCGTGGTGCTGCCGACCGGCAGCGTGCGCACCCTCGCATCGGGCGATATCGCCGCGCTGCCCGGCTTCGACGATGGCGCGTGGTGGGTGCAGGACGCCGCGGCGGCGCTGCCCGCGCGCTTGCTGGGCAGGGTCGCGGGGCTGAGCGTCGCCGACCTTTGCGCCGCACCCGGTGGCAAGACGGCGGAGCTTGCCGCCGCCGGGGCCGCGGTCACAGCCGTGGAAATTTCCGGCCGGCGTGCCTCTCGCCTTCGCCAGAACCTCGCGCGGCTTGGCCTCGCCGCCGAGGTCGTCACGGCCGATGTCCTTGGGTGGCAGCCGCCGGCGCTATTCGATGCCGTGCTGCTCGATGCGCCCTGCGCCGCCACCGGCACCATTCGCCGCCATCCCGATGTGGCGTGGCTGAAGAAGCCGGAAGACATTGCGGCGCTTGCTGCCGTGCAGGCACGCATGCTGACGCGCGCCGCCACGCTGCTCAAACCGGGCGGGCGTCTCGTCTATTGCACCTGTTCGCTCGAACCCGAGGAGGGCGAAGCGCACCTTTCAGCCACCCTCGCCGCGCTCCCGCTCGTCCTCGATCCAGTGATGCCTGCTGAGGTCGGTGGCGTGGCCGGGATCGCGCGCGCGGACGGCACGGTGCGCACGCTGGCCTGCCATCTGCCGAACGCCAATCCGCGCCTCGCCGGTCTCGACGGCTTCTTCATGATGCGCCTTCGCCGGGTGGCCTGAGGGCAGCGGTGACAATTGCAACCCTTGTGTTTGCCGCCGTCCCTCAATAGGCGATAGTCCGGCAGCGAATCGGGGCGTGCGCTCGCCGCTTGGGCGCCACTCTTCGGCGCCATTTCTGGGCGCCATTCCTGGGCGTCAGTATTGTGGAGGTTTGTGAGAGGACGGATGGCGATCCGCTCAGCATCCGGTCCCGGTCGGCAGGCCCGCTTCGCCGTTGGCGCCGCGCGTCGTGCGCTCGCCTTCCGCTTCCACGGCAGCCTGCTTTACCGCTGGCGTCACGCCCGCGCCAACGCCGAGCGCCTCACGATCGCGCCGATCGACCTCAGGACCGCCGATCCCACGGTGGCCCTCGACATCTACGCCGGCCGCTGGCTGTTCAATGGCGATGGCCTCGACATTCGCGGCTTTTCGGTATTCGACGCCGAGGCGCCCAATGTCGAGTGGGCCCGCCAGCTCCACTCTTTCGCCTGGCTGCGCCATCTGCGCGCCACCGACATGGTGCAGGCGCGCGGCAATGCCCGGCGCCTGATCGACGAATGGATCCGCTTCTCTGCCCACCGCGATCGCGCTGCCTGGGATCCGGAGGTCGTCGCGCGCCGCCTCATGGCGTGGCTGTCGCAGGCGCCCCTGGTGCTCGAAGGCGCCGACTACAATTTCTATCGCCGCTTCATGAAGTCGCTGAATCGGCAGGTGCGTTACCTGCGGCGCGTCGAATACGACGGCACGCCCGGTCTGCCGCGCCTGCACGTCATGATCGCGCTCGCCGCCATTGCCCTCTCGATGCCCGAGCAGGCGCGCTTTCTCAAGCAGGCGCAGCGCCGTCTCGACCTCGAGCTCGTCGCGCAGGTGCTGCCTGACGGCGGCCACATCAGCCGCAACCCCGGCGCCATCCTCGATATTCTCATCGACCTGCTGCCGCTCCGTCAGGCCTTCATCTCGAAAGGCATCCAGCCGTCGCGCATTCTCGTTTCCGCGATCGACCGCATGATGCCGATGCTGCGCTTCTTCCGTCAGGGCGATGGCAGCTTCGCTCACTTCAACGGCATGGGCGACACTCCCACCGACCAGCTCGCCACGGTCCTGGCTTATGACGACGTGCGCGCCGCGACGCCGGCCAACGCCCCCCATTCCGGCTACCAGCGCATCGAGGCCAACGGGACCATCGTTCTGGTCGATGCCGGCGGTCCGCCGCCGCCGGAGATGAGCGTCGGGGCTCACGCCGGCTGCCTGTCGTTCGAGATGAGCGTCGGCCGTCAGCGGCTGATCGTGAACTGCGGCGTGCCGAAGCCGAGCGCCGAGGCGCTTCGCCGTCTCGCCCGCACCACCGCCGCCCATTCCACCGCCGCCATCAACGACACCTCGTCATGCCGCATCCTCACCCGCGGCCTCGTCGGCGAGATGTTCGGCGAGGCCGTGGTCAGCGGGCCGTCGCGCATCGACGTTGCCCGGCGCAGCGTCCACGGTGCCACCGTCCTGCAGTTTCGCCACAACGGCTACGTCGATCGCTACCGCATCGTGCACGAGCGCCAGCTCAGCCTTGCCGATGCCGGCGACCGCCTCGAGGGCATCGATACGTTCGTCAGTCCTTCCGGCGGCGCGGCCAACAAGGGCGGCAAGGATTCCTTCGCTCTGCGTTTCCACCTTCATCCCAATGTCCGTGCCACCGTGGTGCACGAGCGCCGCGCGGTCATCATGGAGTTGCCGGATGGCGAGACCTGGGAATTCGAGACCGACGGTCCCGAGATCGTACTCGAGGAATCGATCCTGCTTTCCGACAACCGCGGCAACCGCGCCACCGAACAGGTGGTGATCTACGGCCGCGTCCAGCAGACCCCGAGCGTCGGCTGGACCCTGCACCGCACGGCGCTCGCCGGCCGCCGCCAGCGCATCGCTTCTGCAACCGAAAACGAAATGGCCCGCTGACCCTCCGCCGGCCCCCCACTACGTTGAGCCAATGTCGATCCGCCCTTCTTCAGCCCGTCTTCCCGATCGCCTTCCCATCCGCCGCGCGCTGCTCTCCGTCTTCGACAAGACCGGCATCGTCGAGCTTGCCCGGGCGCTCGTCGCAGCCGGCGTCGAGATCGTCTCGACCGGCGGCACGCGCGCGGCACTCACCGCCGCCGGCATCGCCTCGCGCGACGTCTCCGATCTTACCGGCTTCCCCGAGATCATGGATGGCCGCGTCAAGACGCTTCACCCCCTCGTGCATGGTGGGCTGCTCGCCGTGCGCGACGACCCTGCTCATGCCGCGGCGATGGACGAGCACGATATCCCCGCCATCGACCTCCTCGTCAGCAATCTCTATCCCTTCGAGCGGACAGCACTGTCCGGGGCGGATGAGCGGACCATCGTCGAGAACATCGATATCGGCGGTCCGGCCATGATCCGCGCCGCCGCCAAGAACCACGGCTACGTC
>DASZQY010000318.1:0-7916 GCA_035549395.1 Bauldia sp. | reverse complement strand
ACCGGCACATGGACGAGATCATTCGCGAGCAGCAGTTCTCGGGAAGAGTGATCGGCATCAAGGCCAGCTACAGTCCAAGATTCAACCCTGAAACCGGCGTGCGACTGGAAAGCTTCTGGCAGAACGGCAACATCGATGAGCGGCGGGAGACTATCTATGTCCGCGCCCGCAAGGCGGTGATCGTCGGCACCGGTGGCTATCAGGGCAACATACAACTTCGGACGATGTTCGATCCGCGGATGTCCGAACCGTCGATCGAGTGGTGGGGTAACACCGTTATCGGACCTCGCAGCATGGATGGCAGTGGCCTCGTCGCCGGGATGAGAATCGGCGCGAACCTCGCTGGCCTGTTTCTGAACTATCTGTCAGATAATCTTGCCGCTCCGAAAATAAGCAGCAGGCTAGGGACCCGCGCGTCAGGCGACTATCTCTTCCCCGGGCATCCTGGATTCCTGTTCGGACGAGCAAAGGGGGCCGATATCGGCTCAGGCGGCTGGGAGCACGTGATCGCCGTCAACCAGGTGGGAAAGCGCTTCTACAACGAGAGTGCTATTCCAGCTAGCGGCTCTAGCGTAGCCGCATATCCGCCGGGATCGCAGGGGACCATTCAATCGTTTGTCCCGCTGGATTGGCACAACGCGAGCGCGGCGCACATAAAGGGCGCTTACAAAAGAGAATCCGCCCATGACGCCGCGCTGGCGATGAACGAAGGCTCGCGGGCACCCACCTACACATCGGGACCGATCTGGGCCATCTTCGACTCGGCCGCGGTCGAGCGCGGGGGGTGGAAGTTGCGGTATCCGTACATTGCTGATCCTCCCGACGGATACTTCTTCAAGGCCGACACGCTGGCGGAGCTGGCGACCCTGGTTACTGCCAATCCACATCAGACGATGCCTCTGAAGTATCTTGAGGAGACTGTTGCGGCCTACAACGCAGCCGCGGACAGCGGGAAGGACACCGACTTCGAGAAGCCGGTTATGCATCGGATCGATACCCCACCCTTCTACGCGGCCATAGCGCCGCTGCAACTCAACGACGCGTACGGCGGACTCAGGATCAACGGCAAGGCGCAAGTCGTGGATACCCAAGGCGAGGTCATTCGGGGTCTCTATGCAGGTGGTGAGGCCAGCGGGGGTGGCCTTCAGCACGGCATTGGTCGCGCGACTGTCCACGGGTATATCGCCGGCACCAATGCTGCCAACGAACCTGGCTGAGATCGAGGCCGCCAATATCGAGTCCGGTGGGCATTCGCCCGCCGGATAGTGCTTGCAAATAACTCATGAAGAGACGTGGTCGGCGAAATCGGATTGCCGCGTTGAGGGCACTATCGATTCGGCGGACACGTATCTCCAGCCTTGGAGACCAAACCACTATGCGTAACCGTCGATATGCATCAAAGGGCGATGGCAAGTGGCACGCGGTTGCGGTCACGTTCTGCTTAACGGCATTCGCCATTTGGACGACACCCATTCCGACGTTTGCCCAGGATGCCGCGCAGATAGCAGTCGGGCAGGATGCATGGGCGAAAGCTGGATGCGCCTCCTGCCACGGGGACTCAGGCGCGGGCGGCTCGGATCCCGACTATCCCGCCGGCCCAAGCCTGCGCACATCACCGCTGGATCGCACCGGCCTCATCGAGACGATCTCCTGTGGCCGGCCTGGCACGCAGATGCCCGCTTGGCTCAAGGGCGCATACACCGTGACTGGATGCTACGGGCAACCTCCCGGCCCGCCGCCGCCACGGACGTCCACGCGAGGGCTTTTGGACGCTGACCAGATCGCCGCTCTCGCCGATTTCATCATAACGGAGTTCCAGAAGAAGTAGTCGGAGCCCCCGGACGGCTTCATTGCAACGATCGCGGACAGGATTGGCTTCGGCAATGGCTGTCGTTTTGCGCGTCTGGAAATCCGGCGGATCACGGCGACCCAGAGGGATCACAGCGACCATGGCGGAGTTGAAAACCGAAGCGCACGGCCTACGCACATGCAAAGTCGAAGTCTCGCCGTCCGAAGTGGACGCCGCGCCACGGTGACCGTGAGGATCATTGTCACCTGTCCACATGGATGCGACCTCACCGGCGATACCGTTTGGATTCGCAATCAGGCTGATGAGGAACTTGCCAACGAACAGCTCGCGGAACTCGATGAGGGCGACGCCTACGCTACACGCGAAATACTGCTTCAGGCGCCCCAGACCATAGGAAACCACGTCTACGCCGCGATCCTTCCGGCCCTCGACCAGGATGGACTCTCGCACGACAAGGTGACGACCCAGTTCTCCATCGTGGTCAAGGCGCACACCGCGTACCTCAACGTCTGGGGTGTCCCATCGGCCATTCCGGCTGGCGAACGGTTCGGCTTCAAGCTGGGCATGAAGTGTTCGTCGGGATGCAAGCTGACCGGTCGCGCATTGGATATCGTCGACGATAGCGGTACGAAAATTGGAACCGCGACGCTTAGCGAGGATCCTTCCCCGGGGACAAAAGCGCTTTACTACGCCGAGTTTGAAACGAATGCTCCGGCCGAGGTCGGCGACCACATGTGGCAGGTGAAGGTTGCGGCGACGGAAATGGGAACGCCGCACGCGGGCGGCTCATTCGCCTTTCCGGTCAAGGTGGTGACCAGCCCGGATTTCGAGGTGACGGTCGAGGCGATCGACAGCGAGAAGCAGACCCCTATCAAGGGCTTGCATGTCCTCATGCATCCCTATCGCGGAATCACCGATGAGAATGGCATCGCCCGCATCAGAGTCACCAGGGGCACATACAAGCTCCATGTTTCGGGGTTCAAGTACATCCCCCATCACGCCATCATCGATGCGGCAAACGACGTTACAGAACGGGTGGAGCTGAAGGTCGAACCTGAGCGAACTTATAGTAACTACTATTCGTAGTCTGGTGCGGCGGAATACCCGCGTCAGCCTCGGCACATGATAAGGATTCGGTCCACGCATTCTCATCGTAGGCAGGCGAAACTCGGATTCAGCACCAGCACATCCTCGCCGCGTTCTTCTAGGCAAGTGACCTTTCTTCAACTCGCCCGCACGCATGTTTTAGATGGCGGTCATGCCGCCATCGACGACAAACAGGGAACCGATGGCGTAGCTGGCTTCGCTTGAGGCGACCCAAGCTATCATGGCCGCGACCTCATCCGGCGCCCCCGGACGCCCAACGGGTATGGTTCTGATGAGATCGGCAAGCTTTGCGGCATCGGAAAAAAGCCCTGCATTAAGGCGAGTATCCGTGAAGCCCGGCATTACGCCGTTTACCCGGATCCCTTCCTTCGCATAGTCATTGGCCATCACGCGCATCAAGCCGATCACGCCTGCCTTGCTGGCCGAATAGGCGTCCTGCCCGGCGGCGCTGCCTCTGATACCGGTCGGCGACACGGTGCAAATCAGCGAGCGGTCGGAAGACTTTGAGCGCAGCAGCGCCGCCAAGCTGAATTTCGCTGTCAGGAATACACCCGTAAGGTTCGTGTCGATGATGCGCCGCCAGGCGTCGAGCTCTAGTCGATCGGCACGGTCATCATCGGCGGGCTCAATGGCGGCGTTAGCGACCGCGATGTCGAGGCCGCCCAAGGCCTGCTCAGCTTCGGTGATGGCTTTCTCTACCGCCGCGGGATCGCGAACGTCGGCGGCGAATGCCCGCGCCCGTTGCAGCGACGCCGCAGCAGCGTGAACGCGCTCTGCCTCGTGGTCCAGCATCGCCACATGAGCGCCTTCCGCGGCAAAGCGCCTTGCCGTAGCGAGGCCAATGCCATTGGCCGCGCCGGTGATGATAGCCTTCCGCCCCGCCAGCAAGCCGCGCGACATCAAGGCAAGGCACCGCTGTCCGACGGATAGGCGATTCCGGATTCTTCTTGCCAGTCGACGGCGACCCGCGTCCCGGGACTCAGCATCCTGGGAACGTGAGCTCGGAATGTCGCTTCGCCGGCGCGGATGGTCGCTTCGTAGTACGAGCCGAAGAAGGCACAGACGTCGACTCTTCCCGACAGACGGCCGGGGCGATCGCCCGTGCCCACCGTAATCTCCTCCGGACGCAACAAGACCTGCGCCCGCGGCGAATCTCCAACCCCGGCATCAGTGGCCCGCACGATAAGGCCGCCGATTTCGACCACGACGCGGCCGGCATCGCGTCCGCGCACAGTGCCTTCTACGAAGCTGCCGCTTCCGATGAAGCGCGCGGCGAACAGGGTCGCGGGATTGCGGTAGATTTCGCCGGGGTTGGCGACTTGTTCGATGCGGCCGACGTTCATCAGTGCGACCCGCTGCGACATGCTGAGCGCCTCGTCCTGGTCGTGTGTGACGAGCAGAAACGTAGTCGCGAGCTCACTGTGGATACGCAGGAGTTCCTCGCGCAGTGCGTGACGAACGTTCCGGTCGAGTGCCGACAGCGGTTCGTCGAGAAGCAGCATCGCGGGTCTGCGGATCAAGGCGCGCGCCACGGCGACGCGCTGCGCCTGACCGCCGCTCAGTTGCGCCGGCATCCGCTCGGCAAGAGCAGCAAGACCAACGAGCTGCAGCGCGTCGGTCACCCGCCGACGCATTTCATCGGGTGGAGGACGTCGGCGTGGATCCGTGGTCAGGCCGAAGCCGACATTGTCCCGAACGCTCAGATGCGGAAATAGCGCGTACCGCTGGAACACGATGTTGAACTGCCGCTTCTCGGGCGGCAATCGCGTGATGTCGCGCCCATCGAGCAGGATACGGCCCTCATCCGGTGCTTCGAGGCCAGCGAGGATGCGCAGCAGCGTTGTCTTGCCGCAACCGCTGGGGCCGAGCAGGCTGAAGAAGGTCCCTGCCTCGATGTGCAGGTCAATTCCGGCGAGTGCGGTAGTGTTGCCGAACCGCTTCGACACGCCGACCACGTCGATGGCCCCTGCCACCGTCACTCCTCCGTCTCCGTCGCGGCGCTGCGCGCGAAGATCGAGCGCCCGCCGCCGACGAAGGGCGCGGCGAGAGCGAGCGCCACCCACGGCATGACGAGAAGCAGCGTCGCCACTGCATTGACGGAAGGGTCGATGGTGCGGTGCAGCCGCGAGAAAATGAAGATCGGCAGAGTGGCCGTCATGCCGCTCGTGAAGTTCGTGATCATCACCTCATCGAACGAAAACGCGAAGGCGAGCAGCGCAGCCCCAACCAAGGTTGGGGCTATGATCGGCAGCGTGATGCGCCACAGCGTCTGCGCCGGGCCCGCCCCCAGATCACGCGCCGCTGCTTCGAGATCGATGTCGAATTGTCTGAGCCGCGCAACGATAACCGCGAGCGCGAACGGTATCGTGATGATCAGCTGCCCGAAGACAATCATGGGAAAGCCGGGGGCGATACCGGCGTAGGCCATGGTGGTGAAGAGGGCGGCGCCTATAAACAGCGGCGGCATCATCGCCGGCAAGACCGCCAGGGCCTGCAGCGATCGCGAAAACGGATCGGAGGAGCGCGTAAAAAGCATCGCGGCGGCGACGCCGATCGCAACCGAAAGAACCGCTACGGCGACAGAAGCCTCGGCGCTGGCGGCGAACGCACTTCTGAAAGCCGCGTCGCTGAATATCTGCACAATCCAGCGAAACGAAAGGCCCTGCAATGGCCAGCTCAGATTGGCGCCGCCGTTGAAGGCGAAGATGACCACGATGATGACAGGCAGGTAGAGGAAAGCGACGAGCAAGTACACGACGATCTGCAAAGGACGGAGCCGCGGCACGATCAGGCTCCCCGCGGAAGAAGACGCGACGCACGCAACCCCAGAAACAGGACCGCGATGTAGATGGCGAACACGGCGATCATCGAAAATGAAAGGGCGGCGCTCAATGGGTAATTGCCCTCAGTGGTAATGCGGTTGGCGATGATCGTGCCAAAGGTCTGGCCGGTCGTAGGACCCCCGAGGAACGCCGGCGTGATGTAGTCTCCGCAGGAGAGAAAGAATGCGAGCGCGGCGGCCGCAAAGAGAGCCGGTCCCGTTATCGGCAAGGTGATCCGAAACAGCGTTCGCACCGGGCCGGCTCCGAGATCGCGGGCAACCTCCCTTACGTCCGGCGGGACGCCAACGAGGCCGGCGTAGCAAATGAGCGCAGTCACTGGCATGTAGAGATTGATCTCGGCAAGGATGACCGGAAAGCGCGAGAACAGCAGCCATTCGAGCGGCTGATCGATAAGGCCGACGGACTGCAGCAGCGTATTCACGATGCCTTCGCTCCCCATCAGCGTGCGCCACGCGTAGACGCGCGCCAGATAGCTTGCGAGGAGCGAGACAACGACCAGCATGAAGATAACGCGACCGCTGCGACCCGCAGCGAAGACGATGTAGTAGGCGATAGCATAGCCGCCGATCACGCTCACCAAGGTGGTCGGTACAGCGATCGCAAGCGTGTTCAGCGCGACAGCGCCATAGACGCCGCCGGTAAGTATCTGGCGGTACCAGTGAACATCGAAACCCGGCTTGATCTCGTACATCGAAAAGCCGAAGAACGAATAGGCTAGGAAGATTGCCGCAGGCACGATGACGCCTGCGGCAAGCAGAACCGCCAGCGGCGCACCGAGCACAACGGCGGAAAGACGCCTCACTGCGGCCGCTGACCAGCAGATTTTCTACGAAGCCTTGATCTGCTCCCAGAGCGCGTTGATTTCATCGAAGCTCACGATGTCCTGCCCGGCCTCGGGGGTGAAGTTTACCTCGAACTTCAACTGCTTGGTCAGATAGTCGTTCAAGGTGTCGTACGGGTAGAGCGCCCGCGTAGCGTCGTCGAGCAGCGGCACGACATCCGGCACCGCAACACCTTGCGCGAGATTGATTGCTGCGTCGGCCGCCGTCTGCCCGCCGAGAAGCGCCTCGAGGAAGGCGAGCGCGTTCTCCCGATCCGGCGCCCACGGCGTAAGGAACGCCGCATCGCAAAAGCCGAAGCCGCCTTCCTTGGGAATGCCAAACCCGACGTTGGCAGCTCCCTGGCTCTTGGCGCCCGCCGAAATCAGCGTCAGGCCGATGCTCATGTAGTCGACCTCCTTGTTGACGAGCAGCGTCTGCTGATCACCGATGTTGGTGGAGATCGCTTTTGCATTCTGCTTGAGCTTCGTCAGCCAATCCTTGATCGGCCCGTTAAGCGCATCGTGGGTGATGTGCGTGAGATCGATGCCGAGGGCGATCGCCGCGACGGAGACGTTGTTGTACGCATCATCATAGGTGGCGACCCGGCCGCGGTTCTTAGGGTCGATCAGCACGTTCCACGAATCCGGCGCGGGAACTTTGTCGGTCAGATAGTTGATGCCGATCGCGCCCCACGTCCACGGGACGGAATTATAGGTGTCAGCGTCCGGGGCCGTCTTCCAGATCGGGCTGTCCTTGAAGAAGGGATACATCTTCGCGAGCGAGGGAACGTCGGCTGCCGAAAGCGGCGCCATCAGATCCAGCCGCTGAAAGAGGTGGGTATAAGCCTGGTTGGACGAGCTGGAATCGAAATCCTTCCCGCCCGGGCCCTTCAAGATCGAAACCACATCAAACTGGTTGTTGATGTACTTCTGGGTCTGCTGAATGTTGTGATCGGCCCGCCACTGCTTGAAAGTGTCGGTTAGGTCGTATCCCTGCCAAGTGAAGAGATTAAGGGGACCACCGACTTCTGCGCCGAATGCCGGTCCGGCCTTTCCGATTATCTTACTCGCCACGATAAAGGCGGCTGAAGCCGCGCCAAACCGAAGAACGTCCCGCCGTACGAACAACCCGCCGGGTGCAGCCTTGAGCACGTCCTCTGCGATTCGTTTCATGATCCCCTCCTAACGCAGCCCATATCGAGACAATCAGGTATTAGGCTATAATATGGTTATCGTACATTCACATATACGGCCGATGTCGTCAACGACCCGCGACATCGCCGCTCCCGCCTGATGCCCTAGCGCCGCCGCAAATGCGCTAGCGCCGCGGCGTCGA
>DASZQY010000317.1:0-3206 GCA_035549395.1 Bauldia sp. | reverse complement strand
GGCTGCGACTTCTGCGGGTTGTTGTGCTGGGTCCACTTGGCGAGGCCGGCGGCATCGAGGAAACGCAGCACGCGGTCGGTCGGCTGGGCGCCCTTGCTGATCCAGTGCTTCACGCGCTCGACTTCCAGCGTGACGCGCTTGGGATCGTTCTTCGGCAGGATCGGATTCCACGAGCCGACGATCTCGATGAAGCGGCCATCGCGCGGGTAGCGCGAGTCGGCGACGACGATGCGATAGAACGGCCGCTTCTTGGCGCCGGCGCGGGTGAGACGAAGTTTCAGGGACATTGCGGTTTCCTTGCTGTGACGGGTGTGTTGATCGAAACGAGATTCATTTCTTTTTCGGCAGACCGGGCAGGCCGGGGAAACCCCCGCCCAATCCGGGAAGCTTGAGGCCGGGCGGCAGCGACGGCATCGCGCCGCCGGGGAGACCGGGAAGTGCGCCGCCCCCCTTACCCAAATTCTGGCCCATGTTCTGCGCCGCCTGCTGGAGCGCGGCTGGGTCCATGCCGGCGGGCGCGCCGCCACCCATGCCGAGCATGCCGCCCATGCGCGCGAACATGCCCTTGCCGCGGTTCATGTCCTTCATCATGTCGGCCATCTGGCGGTGCATCTTGAGGAGGCGGTTCACCTCCTCGACCCTGGTGCCGGAGCCGGCGGCGATGCGCCGCTTGCGCGACGCCTTGAGAATGTCGGGGTTCTTCTTTTCCTCGCGCGTCATCGACGAGATGATCGCCGCCTGATGCTTGAAGACGCTGTCGTCGACGCCCATCGCGTCGATCTGCTTCTTCACCTTGCCGACGCCGGGCAGCATGCTCATGACGCCCGACATGCCGCCGATGGCGGCCATCTGCTTGAGCTGTTCGGCGAGGTCGTCGAGATCGAAGACGCCCTTGCGCATGCGCTCGGCGGCCTTGGCCGCCTTTTCCATGTCGAGCGCCTGCGTCGCCTTCTCGACCAGGCCGACGATGTCGCCCATGCCGAGGATGCGGCCGGCGATGCGCGACGGATCGAAATCTTCGAGCGCATCGAGCTTCTCGCCGACGCCGAGAAGCTTGATCGGCTTGCCGGTAGTGGCGCGCATGGAGAGCGCAGCGCCGCCGCGGCCATCGCCATCGACGCGGGTGAGCACGATGCCGGTGATGCCGACGCGGTCGTCGAACGACTTCGCCAGATTGACCGCGTCCTGGCCGGTGAGCGAGTCGGCGACGAGCAGGATCTCGTGCGGCTTCGTCGCCGCCTTGATCTCGGCCATCTCGACCATCAGCGGCTCGTCGATGTGGGTGCGGCCGGCAGTGTCGAGGATGACGACGTCGTAGCCGCCGAGACGGGCGGCGGTCTCGGCGCGGCGCGCGATCTCGACCGGCTGCTGGCCGGCGACGATCGGCAGCGTGTCGATGCCGGCCTGTTCGCCGAGCACGCGGAGCTGTTCCTGCGCCGCCGGGCGGCGCGTATCCAGCGAGGCGAGCAGCACCTTGGCCTTGCTGCGGTCGCTGAGCCGGCGCGCGATCTTGGCGGCGGTGGTCGTCTTGCCCGAGCCCTGCAGGCCGACGAGCATGAGGGCGACCGGCGCCGGCGCGTTGAGGTCGATCGACTGGGCGTCCGAACCCAGCATCTCGACCAGCTGGTCGTGGACGATCTTGACGACCATCTGGCCGGGCGTGACCGAACGCACGACTTCGGCGCCGACTGCCCGCGCCTTCACCTTGTCGGTGAACGAGCGCACGACGTCGAGCGCGACGTCTGCCTCGATCAGGGCGCGGCGCACCTCGCGCATCGCCTCGTTGACGTCGTTCTCCGACAGCGCACCGCGTTTGGTGAGCCGGTCGAGAATGCCGCCAAGACGTTCGGAGAGGGATTCGAACAAGGTTTGCGCCTTCAGTCGTTATTCCATGCAGTTTTGCGCCCGCGGGCGCATTGCGCTGGCGGACGCTGACCTCCGGGGTCTCAGCCCCGGTGGGCTACTCGAAATTCCATGCTCTTCTCAGAGTCGGCCGGTGATGTACGTGGGGTGGCCGACAGAGTCAAATCAAGGCCGGCCTACCAAAGAATGGCCGCGTTCCACCTTCCGCCCCTCGCACAGACCCCGCCGATCAACGCCAGGAAGGTGAAGGCGATCGCTAGCGGGATGAGGACGAAGACCACCGCCAGCGGGAACAGGCCGAAATCCGTGTCCTGCCGGCGGATGAGCAGGATGGCGCCGATCTCGCCGACCGTGATCCATGCCGGCCAGCGCCAGACCCGCCGCGGCGCCACGTAGCCGAGGACGCCACTGACGAGCGCGAGCAACGGCAGCACCACGAGCCACCACGTGCCGTTGTCCCATGCCTCGCGGCTCGGCGTCAGGAAGGCGAACAGCGCCCAGCTCAGAAAGCCGGCGGCGGCCGAGACGGCCGCCGCGGAGATTGCCCGTCCGGAATTGAGACTGTCGCCCGCCATGGGCGCGGAGACTACGCCGCCGCGTTCTCCGGGAACACCGTCTTCGGCTTCTCCTGCCACAGTTCAGGGAACAGCGACTTGAGGTCGCCGACCTTGGGCACATCGTAGAACTCGACGTAGCCGGCGTTCACCTTGAGCGTGATGCCGTTGTCCTGATGATAGTCCTCGGCCTGGTAGAAATTGGTGTAGGGCGTGACCTTGGTGACGATCGCGGCCGGGAACACCTTGGCCGCGTCAAGCTGCGCGATATAGGCGCTCGCCACCTTCTGCTGGGCATCGCTGGTCGTGAAGACGACCGAGCGGTAGCTGTCCCCATGATCGGGGCCCTGGAAGCCGTCTTCGGTCGGGTCCATCACCACCGAAAAGAACACGTGGAGCAGCGTGCCGTACGATACCTGCTTGGGGTCGAACACGACCTTCACCGTCTCGGCGTGGCCGGTCTGCTCCATGCCGACCTCCTCGTAGGTCGGGTTGGCCACTTGGCCGCCGGCGTAGCCGTCGACCGCGCTCTCGACGCCCTTCACATGCTCGAACACGGCCTGCACGCCCCAGAAGCAGCCGCCGGCGAAGTACGCCGTCTCCAGCCCGCCCGCCGGTTCATCGATGGCA
Organism: Bauldia sp.; assembly: GCA_035549395.1. Lineage (GTDB taxonomy): Bacteria > Pseudomonadota > Alphaproteobacteria > Rhizobiales > Kaistiaceae > DASZQY01. The sequence continues at coordinate 159 of DASZQY010000317.1, read as the reverse complement.
GGGGCCGGAATGACGACCGCGCCCTCGGCGGCGCTGCGCTGGACGCCGAGGAAGCCTGCGACCAGGCCGATGGCCAGCACCGGCAACGCACCGGCCCAAAAACGCGACGAGAAGCGGGAAGCAACGAGTGAGCGGATGCGGTCCATGGGGATCGGCTCC